>CBAAAS010000465.1:0-3344 GCA_964658855.1 uncultured Mycobacterium sp. | reverse complement strand
GACGGGCAGATCGGCGAGGTCTGGCTGCACGGCAACAACATGGGCGCCGGATATTGGAACCGGGAAGCAGAGACGCAGGAGACGTTCAGGAACATCCTCAAGTCGCGCACCGATCCGTCACGTGCCGGCGGTGTTCCCGACGACGGGGCGTGGGTGCGCACCGGTGACTACGGCACCTACCACCACGATCACCTCTACATCACCGGCCGGGTCAAGGATCTGGTGATCGTCGACGGACGCAACCACTACCCGCAGGATCTCGAGTACTCGGCACAAGAATCGAGCCGGGCCTTGCGCACGGGCTACGTAGCCGCCTTCTCGGTGCCGACAAACCAGTTGCCCCCAGCGGTTTTCGACGACCCGCACGCCGGGTTGAAATACGACGCGGATGACAGCTCCGAGCAGTTGGTGATCGTCGCCGAGCGCGCCGCCGGTGCGCACAAGCTCGACTATCAGCCCATCGCCGACGACATTCGGGCGGCCATCGCCGTCCGGCACGGAGTCACCGTGCGGGACGTCCTGTTGGTCACGGCCGGATCGGTGCCCCGCACCTCCAGCGGCAAGATCGGCCGCCGCGCCACCCGCGCCGCTTACATCGACGGCACCTTGCGCAGCGGTACCGCGGTCCCGAACTCCTTCCCCGACCAAGCTGACTGAACGCGAACATGACTGACTCAGAGCTTTCGACCACGAGTACCGCCGCCGACACCCCGGCTCGCACCGACATGACCATCGCCGAGGTGCGGCTCTGGCTGCGCCAGTGGGTAGGCAGCGCCACGGGGCGTTCGCCCGACGCGATCGACGAGTCGACACCCATGGTCGAACTGGGTCTGTCCTCGCGCGATGCGGTGGCGATGGCCGCCGACATCGAAGACCACACCGGGGTCACCGTGTCGATCGCGGCCGCGTTCGAGCACCCGACGATCGAAGCGCTGGCCACCTGGATCGTCGAGGGCGACCCCGAATTCGACTCCGCCGCCGATGACGACACCGACTGGACCCGCAAGGGACCGGTCGAGCGCGTCGACATCGCCGTCGTGGGCCTGGCCACCCGGTTGCCCGGCGACATGAACACCCCCGACGAGACCTGGCAGGCGTTGTTGGAGGGTCGCGACGCGATCACCGACCTGCCCGAGGGCCGTTGGTCGGAGTTCATGGAGGAACCGCGGCTGGCCGAGGCGATCAAGAAGGCCCGCACCCGCGGCGGTTACCTCAGCGATATCAAGGGCTTCGACTCGGAGTTCTTCGCGTTGTCCAAGACCGAAGCCGACAACATCGACCCGCAGCAGCGGATGACGCTGGAGCTGACCTGGGAGGCGCTCGAGCACGCCCGTATCCCGGCGTCCAGCCTGCGCGGCGAATCCGTCGGTGTGTTCGTCGGCACCTCGGTGATGGACTACAGCTATCTGGCGATGTCGGACCCGACCATCGCTCACCCCTATGCCATCACCGGTACCGCGAGTTCGATTGTGGCCAACCGTGTTTCGTACTTCTTCGACTTCCACGGCCCGTCGGTCGCGGTGGATACCGCCTGCTCGAGCTCGCTGGTCGCCACCCACCAGGCGGTGCAGGCGCTGCGCAGCGGTGAATGCGACGTGGCGATGGCCGGCGGGGTCAACGCTCTGATCACCCCCGCCGTGACGTTGGGCTTCGACGAGATCGGGCAGGTGCTCTCGCCCGACGGCCGGATCAAGTCGTTCTCGTCGGACGCCGATGGCTACACCCGCTCCGAGGGCGGCGCGATGCTGGTGCTCAAGCGGGTCGACGACGCCCGCCGCGACGGCGACCAGATCCTCGCCGTGATCGCCGGTAGTGCGGTCAACCACGACGGACGTTCCAACGGCCTGATCGCGCCCAACCCCGACGCGCAGGCCGACGTACTGCGCCGGGCCTACAAGGACGCCGGCATCAACCCGCGCACCATCGACTACGTCGAGGCACACGGCACCGGCACTGTGCTGGGCGACCCGATCGAGGCTCAGGCACTGGGCCGGGTGGCCGGTCGCGGCCGTCCCGCCGACAAGCCGCTTCTGCTCGGCGCCATCAAAACCAATGTCGGACACATGGAGTCGGCTGCCGGTGCGGCCAGCCTGATCAAGACGGTGCTCTCGCTGCAGCACGGCAAACTGCCGCCGTCGATCAACTACGCCGGACCCAACCCCTACATCGACTTCGACGCGTCGCATCTGAAAGTTCAGACCACCGTGGCCGACTGGCCGCGCTACAGCGGTTACGCCATCGCGGGCGTGTCCAGCTTCGGCTTCGGTGGGGCCAACGCTCACGTGGTGCTGCGCGAGGTGCTGCCCCGCGATGTTGTCGAGCGTGAAGTTGAGGCGCCGATCGAGGCTGCCTCCGCTGCTGGCCCCGTCGAAGAGCACGTCGAGCTGGTCGGTGGCCTGCAATTCGACGAGTACGGCGAGTTCGTGAATGCGGCCGAAGGCGGCACCGCGGCGGCCGACGACGAATACGAACTGCCCGGCATCACCGACGAAGCCCTGCGCCTCAAAGAGATCGCGCTGGAAGAGCTTGCGGGAGAAGAGCTTCCGACTCCGGTGGTGCCGTTGCCGGTGTCGGCGTTCCTGACATCGCGCAAGCGGGCCGCCGCAGCCGAGCTGGCCGACTGGCTGGAATCGCCTGAAGGCCAGGCATCGTCGCTGGAATCGATCGGCCGGGCGCTGTCGCGCCGCAACCACGGCCGTTCGCGTGCCGTGGTGCTGGCCCACGATCACGAGGAGGCCATCAAGGGTCTGCGCGCGATCGCCGACGGCAAGCAGAAGCCCTATGTGTTCAGCACCGACGGGCCGGCCACCAACGGCCCGGTGTGGGCGATGGCCGGTTTCGGCGCGCAGCACCGCAAGATGGGCAAGAACCTCTATCTGCGCAACGAGGTCTTCGCCGAGTGGATCGACAAGGTCGACGCGCTGATTCAGGACGAGCGTGGCTACTCGGTGCTCGAGCTTATCCTCGACGACTCGGTGGACTACGGCATCGAAACCAGCAACGTCGTCATCTTCGCGATCCAGATCGCGTTGGGTGAGGTGCTCAAGCACCACGGCGCGAAACCCGCTGCGGTGATTGGTCAGTCGCTGGGTGAGCCGGCATCGGCCTACTTCGCGGGTGGACTCTCGCTGGCCCACGCCACCCAGGTGATCTGCTCGCGCTCACACCTGATGGGTGAGGGCGAGGCGATGCTGTTCGGCGAGTACATCCGGTTCATGGCGCTCGTCGAGTACTCCGCCGACGAGCTCAAGACTCTGTTGTCTGCGGTCCCCAACCCCTATCCCGGCCTGGAGGTGTGCGTCTACGCCGCACCCAGCCAGACCGTCATCGGCGGCCCACCGGAG
>CBAAAS010000464.1:0-3346 GCA_964658855.1 uncultured Mycobacterium sp. | reverse complement strand
CGCTGCACCACGAGTCCGGGCTGCTGGTCAGCCTCGGCGGGGCGGTGGTCGGCGGTACCCGTATCGCGCTGTCCCGCGGGCTGAGACCCGAGCGATTCGTCGCCGAGCTGCACCAGTACGGCGTCACGGTCGTCTCGTACACGTGGGCCCTGCTTCGCGATGTCATCGACGACCCGGCGTTCGTGCTCAACGGCGGTCATCCAGTGCGGGTATTCATCGGTTCGGGCATGCCGACTGGTCTCTGGCAGCGGATTGTCGACGTATTCGCGCCCGCACACATCGTCGAGTTCTTCGCAACCACCGACGGGCATGCCGTGCTGGCCAATGTGTCCGGCGCCAAGATCGGCAGCAAGGGCCGGCCGTTGCCCGGCGCCGGCCGAGTCGAACTGGGCGCCTATGACGCCGAGCACGACCTGATCCTGGAAACCGACAGCGGGCTGGTGCGCGTCCCAGATGTCAACGAAGTCGGTATTTTGCTCGCCGAACCGCGCGGACCGATCGATCCGAGCGCGTCGGTCAAACGTGGTGTCTTCGGTCCCGCCGACACCTGGATATCTACCGAGTACCTGTTCCGCCGCGACACCGACGGCGACTTCTGGTTGGTCGGCAGGCGCGGTTCAACCGTGTCCACCCAGCGCGGCGTCGTGTTCTGCGACCCGATCACCGATGCGCTCGGGCTCATTCCGGCGGTGGACCTCGGCGTGACCTATGGGGTGGCGGTGGACGGCCACCAGGTTGCGGTGACCGCGTTGACGACGCGGCCGGGCGCGACGATCACCGCCGCGGATCTCACCGAGGCGGTCGCTGCCATGCCGTTCGGGCTGGGCCCCGACATCGTGTTCGTGGTCCCGGAGCTGAAGCTCAGCGCGACCTATCGCCCGACGGTCAGCGCGTTGCGCGCAGCCGGGATCCCGAAGGCTGGACGGCACGCCTGGGTGTTCGACGCCGAGGCGAATCAGTTCCGGCGGCTGACCGGACCTGCGCGTGCGGAATTGTCTGGTGCCCAATGACTTTCGACGCAAAGATAGACGAGACGCTGCTGGGCATCCTGGTCTGTCCAGCCGATCGGGGCCCGCTGTTGTTGGTGAACAGGGGAAGCGATGCCCTGTTGTACAACCCGAGGCTGCGGCGGGCGTACCGCATCGAGGACGGCATCCCGGTCTTGCTGGTCGACGAAGCGGTCGACGTGGGCGACGACGAACATGCGCAACTCATCGCGCAGGCACCTCCGGCAAATCCCCAGTGAGGTAGCGCTGCAGGTTCGGCGCGATGGTGTCCGCGATCTGCTGCGCGGGCAGCGACGCGAAGGGTTCCAACTGCAAGATGTAGCGCGCCATCACTACGCCCACCAACTGCGACGCGACGAACTGGACGCGGACAATCCCGCTGCCCGGCGGATCGTCGACGCGCGCGCCCACTTCAACCGCGATCACGTCTTGGATGAACGTCCGGAACAGGTTGACCTCGGAGCCGGCCAGAATCGACCGCAACGTGGCGATGAACGCCGTGCCTATGTCGGAGTCCCACAGCGGCAACAAAATTGACGGAATCCAGTGACCGAGTTCTTCGACGGGCACTTCGCGTAGCGGGCCGATCACGTCCATCGGATCGATCGGGATGTGGACGGCCGCGGCGAACAGCTTTTCCTTGGTGCCGAAATAATGATGCACCAACGCTGAATCGACACCGGCGGCGGCGGCCACAGCGCGGATCGAGGTGTTGCTGATCCCGTTGCGGGCGAACAAGTCT
This sequence comes from uncultured Mycobacterium sp., assembly GCA_964658855.1. GTDB lineage: Bacteria > Actinomycetota > Actinomycetes > Mycobacteriales > Mycobacteriaceae > Mycobacterium. The sequence continues at coordinate 1,597 of CBAAAS010000464.1, read as the reverse complement.
CGAGCATGGTCAAGAATGCGTTCGCGGGTGTTCGAGCTGCCGGCGGGCCGGCCGGGCTTCTTGCGTCCGGAGTTTGCTGCCGTCACGGCGTCTGCCTGCGCAGTGTCGCCGCGGCCAGGCACAGTGCCGCGATCGCAAAGCCCAGCACGATCGCAATGTCACGGACGGCGACGCCGGTCAGCTCGGTATGGGTGCCCACTTGTTGCAGCGCTTCCAGCGCATAGCTGGCCGGCAGGACATTGCTGACCCATTCCAGCCACGTCGGCATCAATGCCCGCGGCGCGATGATGCCCGCCAGCAGCAGTTGCGGCACCATCACCAGCGGGATGAATTGCACGGCTTGAAACTCCGTCCGCGCGAACGCACTACACAACAATCCGAGCCCGACCCCGAGCACCGCATTCACGATCGCGATCACGAACACCCACAGCGGACTGCCGGCGGTGTCGAAGCCCAGCAACCAGAACGACACCCCACACGCCAATATGGCCTGCGCGACGGCAGCGATCGAAAACGCGGTGCCGTAGGCGAGCAACAGATCGAGTCGCCGCAGTGGGGTGGTCAGGATGCGCTCCAACGTGCCCGATGCCCGTTCGCGCTGCATGGTGATCGACGTGATGATGAACATCAAGAACAGCGGAAACAGCCCCAGCAGAATCAAGCAGGCATTGTTGAACGGCGTTGGCCCACCCGGCCGATGCGGAGCGTTCTCGAACATGAAGTACATCAGCGTGATCACCAGAACCGGCACCAGCACGATCATCGCGATGCTGCGGCGGTCGGCCGCCAGCTGCCGCAGGATCCGAAAGGTGGTGGCAGCAAACGGTTCCAGCTGCCCTCGTAGTCCTACCCGGCTTGCCGGGTGATCATCGACAAGAATGCGTCCTCCAGCGACCTGCATCGGGTGTCCTCTCGTAGTTGGGTCGGGGTGGTGTGCGCAATGAGATGACCCTCGCGCATGAGCAACAGGTCACCGCAGTGGTCGGCTTCGTCCATCACATGGCTCGACACCAGCAGCGTGGTCCCGCCGCGAGCGAGGTCGGCGAACTGCTCCCAGAGATCTGCGCGCAAGACCGGGTCCAAGCCCACGGTCGGCTCGTCGAGAACCAGCAGTTCCGGCCGGCAGACCAGCGCACAGGCAAGCGACACCCTGGTGCGCTGACCGCCGGACAGGTTGCCGCAGTAGGCGGAGGCGTGGTCGGCGAGACCGACCCGGTCAACCGCGGATTCCGCAGCCTGCCGGTCAAAGCCGTAGAGCGCCGCGAAATACCGAATGTTGTCGATGACCCGCAGGTCGTCGTAGATCGTCGGATTCTGCGGCACATATCCGATCCGCTGGCGCAGTGCCGGCGATCCCGCGGGCAGACCGAGCACCTCCACGCTGCCCGACGTGATCCGCTGGGTGCCGACGATGCTGCGGATCAAGGTGGTCTTTCCGCAGCCGGACGGCCCGAGTAGACCGGTGATGGTGCCGCGGGCCACCCGCACCGAGAAGTCGTCCAAGGCCGACCGTCCTCCGCGAATCACCCGTAGTCGGTTGATGTCGATCGCCACCTCGTGGCGGTGCGGTAGTAATTCATCGCTCGATGAAGTCATC
>CBAAAS010000463.1:0-3357 GCA_964658855.1 uncultured Mycobacterium sp. | reverse complement strand
CGAGCGCCTGGTGGATATCTGTCATCGGGGCACCCTCGGCACTTTGAGGCCGGACGCCGCGATCATCTCGCGCATCACTTCATTCACCCCTCCGCCGAAGGTAATCACCAGATTGCGTTTGGTCTGCGAGTCGAGCCAGTCCAGCAGCTCGGCCGTCGCGGACTCCGCAGGGTTGCCGTACTTGCCGACGATCTCCTCGGCAAGGCGGCCGATGTACTGAATACTTTCGGTGCCAAAGACTTTCGTCGAAGCGGCGTCTGCCACGTTGATCTCTTCACCGGCTGCGGCCACCTGCCAGTTGAGCAGCTCGTTGACCCGCCACATCGAATAGATCTCACCGAGCGCCCGCTTGACGTCCTGGTGGTCGATGGGAGTGACACCGTCACCGCCCGGCTTGGATGCCCAGTCGTGCAGCCGGTCATAGATACCCGCGGTTCGGCCGGCCGGGCCGAGCATCACCCGCTCGTTGTTGAGCTGGGTGGTGATCAGCCGCCAGCCAGCGTTCTCCTCGCCGACCAGCATGTCGGCGGGCACCCGCACATCGTTGTAATAGGTGGCGTTGGTGTGGTGCGCGCCGTCGGACAAGATCACTGGCGTCCAAGAGAAGCCCGGGTCTTTCGTGTCGACGATCAGGATCGAAATACCCTTGTGCTTCACGGCTTCCGGGTCGGTGCGGCACGCCAGCCAGATGTAATCGGCGTCGTGGCCGCCGGTAGTCCACATCTTCTGGCCGTTGACGATGTATTCATCGCCGTGGCGCACGGCGCTGGTACGCAATGACGCCAGGTCGGTTCCGGCCTCGGGTTCGCTGTAGCCGATGGCGAAGTGCAGCTCGCCGGCCAGGATTGACGGCAGGAATTTCTTCTTCTGCAGATCGGTGCCGAACTGCTGTAGCACCGGGCCGACCGTCTGCAGTGTCACCGCGGGCAGCGGAACGTCGGCGCGATGCGCCTCGTTGACGAAGATCGACTGCTCGATCGGGCCGAAGCCCAAGCCGCCGAACTCTTTCGGCCAGCCGACGCCGAGCTTGCCGTCCTTGCCCATCCGCTTGATCACCGCGCGGTATGCCTCGTTGTGGCGGTCCTTCTCCATCGCCTTTATCTCGTCGGACGAGATCAGGTTCGAAAAGTACTGCCGCAGTTCGGCTTGCAGCTGACGCTGCTCTGGAGTCAGTTCGATGAACATTGCGCTCCCACCAAGTCGAGACGATGCGACGGCCCGCCCAGGATTCTGGTCAGGTCTTTGATCGTGGAGTAGTACCGGTGCATCGGATAGGTGATGTCCATCCCCATGCCCCCGTGCAGGTGGTGGCAGATCTGCATCACCCGCGGCGCCTGCGATGTGATCCAGTAACCGAGCACGTCGAGATCATCCGCGGCATCACGGCCTTCAGCCAATCGCCAGATCACCGATGTCGATGTCAAATCGATTGTCCGCGAGGCGATATAGACCTCGGCAAGCTGTGCGGCGACGGTCTGGAAGGTCGACAGCGGCTTACCGAACTGCTGCCGGGTCCCCACATAGTCAGCCGTCAACCGCAAGGCGCCGGCCACCAGGCCGGCGGTGTATGCACCAATCGCGGCCAATGCCAGTTGATTTACCCGCTGCGCCGTAGCCCCGACCAGCACGTCGTCCTCACCGACCGCCACATCGGAGAAGGTGACCACGTATTCGTCGGATCCGCTCGACGTCGGGGTTTTCGAGATCTGCACGCCGTCGGCCTTGGGCGAGACTACGACGACAGCGCTGTCAGCTGTGACGAGCATCCATTCCGCCTTATCGGCGTACAAGACACCGACTTTGGTCCCCGACAACCGGCTGTGCACGAAGGTCGTCGCGGGCCGGTCAGGCAGTGCGGTGCCGGGCTCGTTGAGCGCGGCGGTCAGCACGTCTCCTTTGGCCACGCCGGCAAGGTATCGATCCTGCTGCTCGTCGGAAGCCAAGTCCAGCAACGGAACTGCGCCGAGCCCGATAGTGGCCAGCGCCGGGCTGATCAAGCCGTGTCGACCGATCTCGGTCAGCGCGGTCGCGGTCTCCGGCAGGCCGACACCGTCACCGCCCACACGCTCGGGTACCGGCAAAGCGGTCACACCGCCGGCGACGAGGGCCTCCCACGTGTTGGCCCGGTCCAGTACCGAGGTGACCACATCAGCAACAGCTTGCTGTTCGGGGTCCGGCGTGAAATCCATCAGTTCGCCACCGGGCTCTTGCCGGTGTAGTCGACCTGCCAGTGCTTGATGCCGTTGAGCCAGCCCGATCGCAGCCGTTCGGGCTCCGAAATCGGTGTCAGGTCCGGCATGTGGTCAGCGACGGCGTTGAAGATCAGGTTGATCGTCATCCGGGCGAGGTTCGCACCGATGCAGTAATGCGCACCGGTGCCGCCGAAGCCCACATGCGGGTTGGGGTCGCGCAGGATGTTGAACGAGTGCGGGTCTTCGAAGACCTCTTCGTCGAAGTTGGCTGAGCGGTAGGACATCACCACCCGCTGGCCTTCTTTGATCTGCACGCCGGCCAATTCGACGTCCTCGTTGGCGGTGCGCTGGAATGCCGATACCGGGGTGGCCCAGCGGATGATCTCGTCCGCGGCGGTCGATGGGCGTTCCTTCTTGTAGAGCTCCCACTGATCGGGGTTCTGCGAGAAGGCGATCATGCCGTGGGTGATCGAGTTACGGGTGGTCTCGTTGCCCGCCACCGCGAGCATGATGACAAAGAATCCGAACTCGTCGTCGGAGAGCTTCTCGCCGTCGATGTCGGCCTGGATAAGCGTCGTGACGATGTCGTCGGTCGGGTTCTTACCCCGCTCGTCGGCCATCGCCATCGCGTACATGATCAGTTCCATCGACGACTGCGCGGGATCGACGTCCGCGTAGTCGGGGTCGGTGCCGCCCGTCATCTCGTTGGACCAGCGGAACAGCTTGTCGCGATCCTCCTGGGGAACGCCCAGCAGGCTGGCGATGGCCTGCAAGGGCAGCTCGCACGAAACCTGCTCGACGAAGTCACCGCTGCCTTCGGCCGCGGCCGACTTGGCGATGCTCTGGGCGCGTTGGGAGAGTTCCTCTTCCAGACGTCCGACGGCCCGGGGTGTGAACCCGCGGGAGATGATCTTGCGCAGCCGGGTGTGGTGCGGGGCGTCCATGTTGAGCATGACGCTGCGCTGCAATTCGACCTGTTCCCGCTTCATCTCCGGCGGCCAGGTCGGGATGGCGCCGTTCAGCCAGCTGGAGAAGACGTCGCTGCGCTTGGACACCTCCTTGACGTCGGCGTGCTTGGAGACGATCCAATAACCCTTGTCCTCGAACCCTCCCGAGCCGCCGGGAATGTCCACCCAGTGGATCGGCTCGGCCGTGCGTAGCTCAG
>CBAAAS010000462.1:0-3370 GCA_964658855.1 uncultured Mycobacterium sp. | reverse complement strand
CGACCGAAGTGCCGACCAAGCCGGTCATCATGCACATCGAGGGTGGGCGCGCGGGCGGCCATCACTCGTGGGAAGACCTGGACGATCTCCTGCTCGCCACGTACTCCGAACTGCGGTCACGACCCAATATCACCGTCTGTGTCGGCGGCGGCATCGGCACTCCCGAGCAGGCGGCCGAATACCTGTCCGGACGCTGGGCCCAGTCCTACGGCTTCCCGCTGATGCCGGTCGACGGCATCCTGGTCGGCACCGCGGCGATGGCCACGCTGGAGGCCACCACGTCACCGTCGGTCAAGCAGATGCTGGTCGACATCCAGGGCACCGACCATTGGGTCGGCGCTGGAAAAGCGCAGGGCGGCATGGCTTCTGGCCGAAGCCAGCTCGGCGCCGACATCCACGAGATCGACAACACCGCGTCCCGCTGCGGTCGGCTGCTCGATGAGGTCGCCGGAGACGGCGACGCGGTCGCCGCGCGCCGCGACGAGATCATCGCCGCGATGGCCAACACCGCCAAGCCGTACTTCGGTGACGTCGGCGAGATGACCTACCTGCAGTGGCTGCAGCGCTACGTCGAGCTGGCGATCGGTGACGGCGACAGCACCGCAGACACCGCCGCGCCCGGCAGCCAGTGGCTGGCGGACACCTGGCGCGACCGATTCGCGCAGATGTTGCAACAGGCCGAGGCCCGGTTGCACCCACAGGACTCCGGACCGATCGAAACGCTGTTCAACGACACCGATTTGTTGGAGCGCCCGGCCGAGGCGGTCGCCGCGCTGGTCGCCCGTTACCCGGATGCGCAGACCGTGCAGCTGCACCCGGCCGATGTGCCGTTCTTCGTCACCCAGTGCAAGACGCCGGGCAAGCCGGTGAACTTCGTCCCGGTGATCGACAAGGACGTACGCCGTTGGTGGCGAAGCGATTCGCTGTGGCAGGCCCATGACGCCCGCTACGACGCCGACCAGGTGTGCATCATCCCCGGCACCGCCGCGGTCGCCGGCATCACCCGGCTCGACGAGCCCGTCGGCGCACTGCTGGACCGCTTCGAGCAGGCAGCGGTCGACGACGTGATCGCCACCGGCGCGACCCCGACGCCGGTCACCGCGCGCCGCCAGGGCCGTACCGACGTGCGCGGTCCGCTGGCCACCGTGCTCGATGCGCCGGATGTGTTGTGGGCCGGCCGCGTTGCCATCAACCCGGTGCATCGCATCGCCGACCCCGCCGACTGGCAGGTGCACGGTGATTTCGGTGGGCCCGAAGAGCCACGAGCCACCCACTCGTCCACCGGGGCGCGTCTGCAGGCCTTCACGGTGGACGGCGCCGACCAGGTGGTGCTGAGTGTGCCGATCGCCGGTGTGTGGATCGACATCCGATTCAGCTTGCCCGCCAACACGATCGACGGCGCGATCCCGGTGATCCGGACGAAGGACGCGATCGAGGCCATGCGTTCGGTGCTGGCGATCGCCGCCGGCGCCGACGGCCCCGAGACGTTGCCCCGGGTGCACAACGGGACCGCGACCGTCACTGTGCAGTGGGACCCCGAGCGGGTCGCCGACCACACCGGGGTCACCGCGACCTTCAGCGAACTGCTGGCGCCGACACTGACCACCGTGCCTGACGCATTGGTCGGCCGCTGCTGGCCCGCGGTATTCGCGGCCATCGGTTCTGCCGTCACCGGCGCAGGCGTCCCGGTCGTCGAGGGTTTGCTCAGCCTGGTGCATCTGGACCACGCCGCTCACCTGGTCGCCGCACTGCCGAAGGTGCCGGCCGAATTGATCGTGACCGCAACGGCTTCGGTCGCTACCGACACCGAGGTCGGCCGGGTCGTCCCCATCTCGGTGACGGTTGCCGACGCAGACCGCACGGTGCTCGCCACCATGGAGGAGCGGTTCGCGATCCGTGGCCGCACTGGGCCCGCCGAACTGACCGACCCCTTGCGGGCCGGCGGTGCGGTCTCCGAGAACGCCACTGACACCCCACGGCGGCGCCGACGCGACGTCACGCTCGCCGCGCCGGTCGACATGCGGCCGTTCGCGGTGGTGTCCGGTGACCACAACCCGATCCACACCGATCGGGCGGCCGCATTGCTGGCCGGTCTCGACTCGCCGATCGTGCACGGGATGTGGCTGTCCGCCGCCGCACAACACGTGGTGACCGCCACCGACGGCCAGGCCCGGCCGCCGGCCCGGCTGATCGGCTGGACGGCACGCTTCCTCGGCATGGTGCGCCCCGGCGACGAGGTGGATTTCCGCGTCGATCGCGTCGGAATCGACCAGGGCGCAGAGATTTTGGAGGTCGCTGCCCGGATCGGTTCGGATCTGGTGATGTCGGCGACCGCGCGACTGGCCGCACCGAAGACCGTCTACGCGTTCCCCGGCCAGGGCATTCAGCACAAGGGCATGGGAATGGACGTCCGCGCCCGCTCCAAGGCCGCCCGCAAGGTCTGGGACGACGCCGACAAGTACACCCGCCAGACGTTGGGCTTCTCGATTCTGAATGTGGTGCGAGACAACCCGACCACTCTCACCGCCAGCGGCGTGCACTACAACCACCCCGAGGGCGTGCTGTACCTGACGCAGTTCACCCAGGTCGCCATGGCGACGGTGGCTGCGGCCCAGGTCGCCGAGATGCGTGAGCAGGGTGCTTTCGTGGAAGACGCGATCGCCTGCGGTCACTCCGTCGGCGAGTACACCGCGCTGGCGTGCGTGAGCGGCGTCTACGGACTGGAGGCGTTGCTGGAGACGGTGTTCCAGCGTGGGTCCAACATGCACGACATCGTGCCGCGCGACGAGCTCGGCCGGTCCAACTACCGGCTGGCCGCGATCCGGCCGTCGCAGATCGATCTCGACGACGCCGATGTGCCGGAGTTCGTCGACGAGGTCTCCCGGCGCACCGGGGAGTTCCTGCAGATTGTCAACTTCAACCTGCGCGGTTCGCAGTACGCGATCGCCGGCACGGTCCGCGGACTGGAAGAGCTCGAGGCCGAGGTCGAGCGGCGTCGCGAAATCTCCGGCGGTAAGCGCTCTTTCATCCTGGTACCGGGCATCGACGTGCCGTTCCACTCCGAGGTGCTGCGGGTCGGCGTCGCCGAATTCCGTCGCTCGCTGGAGCGGGCCATGCCGCACGGCAAAGACGCGGAAGCGCTCATCGGCCGCTACATCCCCAACCTGGTGCCGCGGCCGTTCAGCCTGGACCGCGACTTCGTCCAGGAGATCCGGGATCTGGTGCCGGCCGAGCCGCTGGACGAGATCCTGGAGAACTACGACCACTGGCGCAACGAGCGCCCGTTCGACTTGGCGCGCACGCTGATCATCGAGTTGTTGGCCTGGCAGTTCGCCAGCCCGGTCCGCTGGATCGAAACCCAGGACCTGCT
>CBAAAS010000461.1:0-3375 GCA_964658855.1 uncultured Mycobacterium sp. | reverse complement strand
CCACCACTGCATGGTGACCAGGTCGCCGAACCACATGTGCGCCATCTCGTGCAGCACGGTCTCGGCACGTCGCTCGTAGGAGGCCCGGGTGACCTTGCTGCGAAAAACGTAATCTTCCAGGAACGTCACCGCGCCGGCATTCTCCATGGCGCCCGCGTTGAACTCCGGCACGAACAACTGGTCGTACTTGCCGAAGGCGTACGGAACCCCAAAGTTCTGGTGGTAGAAGCCAAAACCTTGCTTGGTTTGGGTGAACAGCCGCTCGGCGTCCATGAACTCCGCCAGCGTCGCCCGGCAGAACAGACCGAGCGGGATCTCGCCGTGCTCGTCGCGGTAGACGTCGTCCCAGCGGGCGTACGGGCCGGCGATCAGCGCCACCAGATAAGTGCTCATCTTCGGGGTGGTGGCGAAGGTGTGCACTCCGTCGACGGCGCTGACCGTGGCCCCGTTCGAGACCACTTGCCAGTGCTGCGGGGCGGTCACCGACACGTCGAAGGTGGCTTTGAGGTCGGGCTGGTCGAAGCACGCGAACATCCGCTTGGCGTCGGCGGTTTCGAATTGCGAGTACAGATACACCTCGCTGTCGACTGGGTCGACGAACCGGTGCAGCCCCTCACCGGTGTTCGAGTACCGGCAGTCGGCGTCGACCACAAGGACGTTGTGTTCGGCGAGCCCAGTCAGGGCGATACCGGTCGACTCGTCATAGGCCGACACGTCGAGTTCGTCGCCGTTGAGCGTCGCGCTGCGGACTGTCCCGGCGGCGACGTCGATGACGGTGTCGGCGCCGGGGAGCGCGTCGAACGTGACGGTGGTGGTGGAGCGGAAGGTGAGTTCGCCGGGCCGGCCGTCACTGTCGGTGAGGTCCAAGGCGATCTGGTAGTTGTCGACGGTGACCAGCGCAGCGCGCTCGACAGCCTGGTCACGGGTGAGGTTGGGGAGAGCCACGTGTCCAATCTAGGGCGACGACTATGCAGGCCGCGAAGTGGCCTGAGGTGGGGGTACCTCCCAGCCGCGTAGCGGCGAGGGGGCGAGTCGTCAATTCGGCCTCGGCGTCGGGAGACCGGCCGCGGGAATGGGACCGCCGCGGCTAGGGTTGTGCTGGACGGCTAGCCGACCGTTGACGAGAGGATTCAGCATGTCCGAGAAGTCAGTCGCCGATTTCTGGTTCGACCCGCTGTGCCCGTGGGCATGGATCACCTCGCGCTGGATCCTGGAAGTAGAAAAGGTCCGCGACATCACGGTGAACTTTCAGGTGATGAGCCTGGCGGTGCTCAACGAGAATCGTGAGGGCCTGCCGTCGGAGTACAAGGAGCGGCTGGCAAAGGCGTTCGGTCCGGTGCGGGTGGCGATCGCCGCCGAGCAGGCCCACGGCTCCGAGATTTTGGCCCCGCTGTACGAGGCGATGGGCACGCGAATTCACAACGAGGGCAACAAAGACCTCGATGACGTGATCAAGCAGTCGCTCAAAGCGCTGGATCTGCCTGGCGAGCTCGCCGACGCCGCTACCAGTGAGGCCTACGACGAGGCGCTGCGCAAGAGCCACCACGCCGGAATGGACGCGGTCGGCGACGATGTCGGCACGCCCACCATTCACATCAACGGCGTCGCGTTCTTCGGTCCGGTGCTGTCGCGGATTCCACGCGGCGAAGAGGCCGGCAAGCTGTGGGACGCATCGGTGACGTTCGCGACCTACCCGCACTTCTTTGAGCTCAAGCGAAGCCGCACCGAGGGCCCCGAATTCGACTAGCGGCGACCGGCGGAGCAGGATTTCGGTCATGCGCGTCTACCTCGGCTCCGACCACGCCGGTTACGAACTCAAACAGCAGATCATCGAGCACCTGAAAGAGACCGGCCACGAGCCGATCGATTGCGGCGCCTATACCTACGACGCCGAGGACGACTACCCAGCCTTCTGCATCGCGGCCGCGCTGAAGACGGTGGCTGATCCGGACAGCCTTGGCATCGTGCTCGGTGGGTCCGGCAATGGTGAGCAGATCGCGGCCAACAAGGTTCCGGGAGCACGCTGCGCGCTGGGGTGGAGTGTGGAGACGGCGTCGCTGGCCCGTCAACACAACAACGCTCAGCTGATCGGCATCGGCGGCCGCATGCACACCGTGCCGGAAGCGCTGGCGATCGTCGATGCGTTCCTGACCACCCCGTGGTCGAAAGCCGAACGCCACCAACGGCGTATCGACATTCTCGACGAATACGAGCGCACGCACCAGGCACCGCCGGTACCCGGCGCCGGCAGCGAGTAGCCGGCGTGCCGGAAGGGCATACCCTTCATCGTCTGGCCCGGCTGCACCAGCGTCGCTTCGCGGGATCGCCGGTCGCGGTCTCCAGCCCGCAGGGACGGTTCGCCACAGACGCGTCGATGGTCGACGGTCAAGTGCTGCGACAGGCGACCGCCTGGGGCAAGCACCTTTTCCATCACTATGTGGGCGGCGCGACCGTGCACGTTCACCTCGGGCTGTACGGCAAGTTCACCGAGTGGGCGAGAGACCCTGACGAGGATCTACCCGCTGCGGTCGGGCAGGTCCGGATGCGGATGATCGGCGCCGAGTACGGCACCGACCTCCGCGGGCCCACGGTGTGCGAAATCATCGATGAGGCTCAAGTCGCCGACGTCGTCGCCCGGCTGGGACCCGACCCGCTTCGCCGTGATGCCGATCCCTCATGGCCGTGGGAGCGGATCAGCAAGTCGCGCAGGCCAATCGGTGCGTTGCTGATGGACCAAACCATCATCGCCGGCATCGGCAACGTGTACCGCAACGAGCTTCTGTTCCGTCATGGCATCGACCCGTACCGTCCCGGCCGCGCGATTGGTGAAGCGGAGTTCGCCGAGTCGTGGACTGACTTGGTGGCCCTGATGAAAGTCGGGGTACGACGCGGCAAGATCGTCACGGTGCGGCCCGAACATGACCATGGCGCACCGTCATACGGACGCGCTCGGCCGCGGACCTATGTGTACCGCCGTACTGGCGATCCATGCCGGATATGCGGAACATCAATCCGCACAGCCGAATTGGAGGGCCGCAACCTCTTCTGGTGCCCGACCTGCCAGACCTGACCTCGGGTACGTCGCCGACTTCTCATCCGGCGAACAGGATCCGCTGGGTCCGCGCATAGCCTGAGCAGGTACGCATGGCCCATGAACAAGTTTGCGAGCTGCGTCATCGCGTCGGCAGCGATGGCCGCAGCTTTTGGATTAGGCGGCATCGCCGACGCTCACGCGCAACCCGGACCGAACTGGTGCCCGGGCGATTTCTGGGACCCGTCGTGGGGCAGCAACTGGGATTGGAACGGCTGTCACGGCAACTCGGTCGCTCCCACGATCATTAACAACGGACCAACCATCGTCAACAGACCGCCACC
>CBAAAS010000460.1:0-3385 GCA_964658855.1 uncultured Mycobacterium sp. | reverse complement strand
CTCTGGATCAATACACGACACTCGGACGGTCCGGCCTGCGGGTCAGCCCCCTGTGCCTGGGCGCAATGACATTCGGCGAGGACCTCGGCTGGGGCACCAGTGTCGAAGAGTCTCAACAGATCATCGATCGCTACATCGAACTCGGCGGCAACTTCATCGACACCGCCAATTTCTATACCCGAAGCCACTCCGAGAAGATCCTCGGCGACCACATCGGTCGCCACGCCGCTCGCCGCGATCGTCTGGTGCTTGCAACGAAATTCAGCGGCAACCTGTATCCGGGTGACCCCAACGGCGGCGGTTCGGGCCGCAAATCACTCATCAGCGCCTGCGAAAACTCGCTGCGCCGCTTGCAGACCGACTACATCGACTTGTATTGGCTGCACATCTGGGACACCAACACTCCCATCGAGGAGACGATGGCCGCCCTCGATGACCTCGTCGCGGCCGGCAAGGTGCGTTATATCGGCGTGTCCGATACCCCGGCGTGGAAGATCGTGGAAGCCAACTTGATTGCCCGTTTCCGGGGCTGGTCCAGTTTCATCGGCCTGCAGGTCGAGTACTCGCTGCTCGAACGCGCCATCGAACAGGAACTTGTTCCGATGGCGAGCGAATTCGGCCTCGGCATCACGCCGTGGTCGCCACTGAAGAGCGGCGTGCTCAGCGGCAAGTACACCCGCGCCAACAGCGGCGAACACCGGGCCGACCGCGGAGCGATGGTCGACTCCTTCCTCAACGACACCACCTACGCGCTGATCGATGAGCTGGAGGTCATCGCCAAAGCGCATCAGACCAACGTCGCCAGCGCGGCACTGGCCTGGGTGCACGCACAGCAGGGCGTGTCATCGGTAATCATCGGCGCCCGTAGGCTTTCGCAGCTCGACGACAACGTCCGGGCGGTCGACGTCGACCTCACCTCCGACGAACTTGCCCGGCTCGACGCGCTCACCGCACCGAAGTTCGGATTCCCGAACAACATGCTGGACATGGCTTCGGGCATTCTCAACGGCGGGACGTCCGTCAACGGTGCCGCAGGACCGATTTCGGAGTACGTGATGCCCGAAGGCGTTCAGCCGTACTGAGATTGACGGGCTATTCGCCCGAATGCATCTTCAGGGCACCCTCGACGTTGGCCTTCTTGTCCTCGCCGGCGCCTTTGGCCGCGGCCTTCTTCCGCTTGTTCACCACCGCGTCCACAGCACCGTTGAGCGCCGAGCCCAGCGGAAAGCCGAGATACTGGGTGAGGAAGACGGCCATCTCTTTGAGTTCGGTTTCGGTGAGTTCCTCGTTGAGCAGCGCGGCGTTGATCTGGATCTCGGCCAGGTCGCGATTGCCGATCGCGGTCACCGCGGTGAGCGTCATCAGACGCTTGTCGCGCATCGACAATCCCGGCCGGGTCCAGATGGAGCCGAAGAGGTGATCGACAGTCAGGTCGAAGAACGCGTCGCCCTCGATGTTTGGCATCTCCCAGCCGTAAACCTCATTCATCTTGGCAAGGCCCTTGCTGCGTAGCTCGTCCATCACGCCTCTTTCCCTGTGTGCGGCACTCCGAGTCCCGCAGCCAACCGCTGGTAAGCAAGCTGGGCCAGCGGCAGATCGACCGAGACAGACTCACCAAGCGCCAACGCCAGGCTCAGATCCTTCTCGCCCAGCCCGCGGGCATGCACGAACGATTGATACAGGAAGTTGTCCGGCTCAAGGTCTTTCATGTCCTCGCGCACCATGATCGCGCCCGGGCCACTGGTGAGCGCATCGGTGTGCCGTACCACCCGGCCAAGTGCCTGCAAGTCCAGCCCGGCCGCCTCGGCGAGCTTCATGGCTTCGCACGCCGCGACATACGAGGTGAATGTCAACATGTTGCGGGCCAGCTTCATTCGGGTTCCCGCACCGGGCTCGCCGGCGTGGATGACCAAGGCTGCCCAGTGTTTGAAGGCCGGCTTGATCCGCTCGTAGACTTCGCGGTCGGCGCCCACCATCGTGGCCAGCTCGCCCTTGGCCGCTGCGGCCGCGCCACCGCTGACCGGTGCGTCGACGACGTGGATGTCCTGCTGTTTGAGTTCTTCGGCGAGTTGTGCGGCGGTGGTGTCACTGATGGTCGAGTGGATCGCGATGACCGTTCCGGGCTTGGCGTGTGCCGCCAACTCCCCGACGACCTCGCGCACCTGCGCATCGTCGAGCACGGTGATGTGGATGATGTCCGCGTCCGCGACGTCGGCCACACTGTCAGCCAGCCTCGCGCCCTTTTCGGCCAGCGGCGTCATCGCATCGGCCCGGATATCGTAAACCGTTATGCCACCGGCCCATTCGGTCATCTTGGTCGCCATCGGCGCGCCCATGTTGCCCAGACCGATGTAGCCGAGCCGCAACGCTTCACTCATGGGCGCCACTCCTCCTCATCGCTTCGCTCTGCATCGTCGCCTGCGCAACTCATGACCGAATGACCTGTCCGCCGTCGACGTTGAAGATCTGGCCGGTGATCCAGGATGCCTCGTCAGACAACAGGAACAGGCACATGCCGACCAAGTCTTCCGGCGTTCCCATGCGGGACAGGGGCAGACCCTTGACGATGTCCTGAACGATCTCCTGCGGAGTGGTGGTCCGGTTGGCTTCGGTGTCGATGGGGCCGGGCGCGATCGCGTTGATCCGAATGTTCTGGCCACCCAGTTCGCGGGACAGCTGCTGAGTCAGCCCGTTGATCCCAACTTTGGCCAGGCCGTAGAAGTTTGAGTACAACCAGGCCGCGGTCGACGACTGGTTGATGATTGCCCCGCCGCCGCGCTTGGCCATTTTCTTGTACACCGCGCGGGTACACCACAGCGCGCCGTCGAGGTTCACGCTCATGAACTTCTTGTAGTACTCGGGGTCGACGGTGAGCAGGAAGTCGAGTTTCATGCCGCCGAAGATCGCGGCGTTGTTCACCAGATAGTCGATGCCGCCGAACTCGGCGAGCGTGCGGTCGGCCATTTCTTTGGCTGAGACCGGGTCCGACACGTCGACCGGGATCGCCAGCGCGTTGCCGCCGTCGGCGACGATCTGCTTGGCCACTCCTTGCGCCGCTTCGGCATTGATGTCAGCGACGACGACGGCAGCGCCTTCGCGAGCCAACGCCTCGGCATAGGCCTGCCCGATTCCGCCACCGGATCCGGTGACGATGGCGACCTTGTTCTCGAACCTCACGATTTTCCTCTCTGGCTCGCGGCTAGACCGCTGTCGCAATGGTTTTGATTTCCAGGTACTCCTCGAAACCGGCGAGACCCATCTCTCGTCCGGTGCCGGACTGCTTGTAACCGCCGAACGGCGCGTCGGCCGAGTACCAGACGCCGCCGTTGACGTTGACGGTTCCTACTCGCAGGCGAGAGGCGAAGCGCGCAGCGCGCTCCGGGTC
>CBAAAS010000459.1:0-3388 GCA_964658855.1 uncultured Mycobacterium sp. | reverse complement strand
CCGAACGGCCCGAGTAGTCGACACGCTTACCGAGCAGGTTCTGACGGAACCGCCCCTGCTTGCCCTTGAGTAGATCCGACAGCGACTTGAGCGGACGGTTGCCCGGCCCGGTGACAGGCCTGCCCCGGCGTCCGTTGTCGAACAGCGCGTCGACCGACTCCTGAAGCATCCGCTTCTCGTTGTTGACGATGATCTCGGGCGCGCCGAGGTCGATCAGCCTCTTGAGACGGTTGTTGCGGTTGATCACACGGCGGTACAGGTCGTTGAGGTCGGAGGTCGCGAAGCGGCCACCGTCGAGCTGAACCATCGGACGCAGCTCCGGCGGGATCACCGGAACGGCGTTGAGCACCATGCCCATCGGCGAGTTGCGGTTCGTCGCGAAAGCCGCGACGACCTTCAACCGCTTGAGCGCACGAAGCTTCTTCTGCCCCTTGCCGTTCTTGATGACGTCGCGCAGGATTTCGGCCTCGGCGTCGACGTCGAAGTTCTCGATCAGCTTCTGGATCGACTCCGCACCCATGGCGCCGTTGAAGTACTCGCCGTAGCGATCGATGATCTCGCGGTAGAGGTTCTCATCGACGATCAGCTGCTTGGGAGCCAGCTTGGTGAAGGTGGTCCAGATTTCCTCCAGCCGGTCCAGCTCGCGCTGGGTACGGTCACGGAGCTGACGCATCTCACGCTCGCCACCGTCGCGAACCTTGCGGCGCGCATCGGCTTTGGCGCCCTCGGCCTCCAGCTCGGCCAGGTCGGCTTCCAGCTTCTGTGCGCGCGCTTCGAGGTCGGCATCGCGCTGATCCTCGACCGCCTTGCGCTCGACAACCATCTCGGCCTCGAGAGTCGACAGCTCGTTGTGCCGCATCTCGGTGTCGACCGCGGTGATCACGTAAGCGGCGAAGTAGATGATCTTCTCGAGATCCTTCGGCGCCAGGTCGAGCAGGTAGCCCAACCGCGACGGCACGCCCTTGAAGTACCAGATGTGCGTGACCGGTGCGGCCAACTCGATGTGGCCCATCCGCTCACGACGCACCTTGGCCCGAGTGACCTCGACGCCACAGCGCTCACAGATGATGCCCTTGAAGCGGACGCGCTTGTACTTGCCGCAGTAGCACTCCCAGTCGCGAGTCGGTCCGAAGATCTTCTCGCAGAACAGGCCGTCCTTCTCCGGCTTCAATGTGCGGTAGTTGATGGTCTCCGGCTTCTTGACCTCACCGAAGGACCAGTTACGGATGTCCTCTGCGGTGGCCAGACCAATACGGAGTTCATCGAAGAAGTTGACGTCTAACACGTAACTCCCTTTCCCCTTGCGGGACTAGAAAATACTAAATTCAATTGCTCCACGCGCAAGCGCTCATCGTCAGGCAAGATCTTCCACAGAGGCAGATTCGTTGCGAGACAAGTTGATTCCCAGGTTCGCAGCAGCGCGCTCCAGGTCCTCGTCGTCTCCATCGCGCATCTCGATCGCCGCACCATCGCTGGAAAGCACCTCGACGTTGAGGCACAGCGACTGCAGCTCTTTGAGAAGCACCTTGAACGACTCGGGAATACCCGGCTCGGGGATGTTCTCGCCCTTGACGATTGCCTCGTACACCTTGACCCGGCCGACGGTGTCGTCAGACTTGATGGTCAACAGCTCCTGCAGCGTGTACGCGGCACCGTAGGCCTGCATGGCCCAGCACTCCATCTCACCGAACCGCTGACCACCGAACTGCGCCTTACCACCCAACGGCTGCTGGGTGATCATCGAGTACGGGCCGGTGGAGCGAGCGTGAATCTTGTCGTCCACCAAGTGGTGCAGCTTCATGATGTACATGTAGCCGACCGTGATCGGGTACGGGAACGGCTCACCACTGCGGCCGTCGAACAAGACAGCCTTGCCATCGTGGTTGACCAGCACGTCACCGTCGCGGTTGGGCAGCGTCGAGGCCAGCAGGCCCGTCAGCTCCTCTTCCTTGGCGCCGTCGAACACCGGGGTCGCAACGATCGCATCGGGCTCGGAGCGGTGCAGATCCTCGGGCAGGTTCGCCGCCCACTCGGGTGCACCTTCGATGTTCCAGCCGGCCTTGGCCACCCACCCGAGGTGGGTTTCCAGGATCTGGCCGATGTTCATCCGTCGCGGCACACCGTGCGTGTTCAGGATGATGTCGACCGGAGTGCCGTCCGGAAGAAACGGCATGTCCTCGGCCGGCAGGATCTTGCCGATGACGCCCTTGTTGCCGTGGCGTCCGGCCAGCTTGTCACCGTCGGAGATCTTGCGCTTCTGGGCGACGTAGACGCGGACCAGTTCATTGACACCGGCCGGCAGTTCGTCGTCGTCCTCGCGCGAGAACACCCGAATACCGATCACCTTGCCGGACTCACCGTGCGGCACCTTGAGCGACGTGTCGCGGACCTCGCGGGCCTTCTCACCGAAGATCGCGCGGAGCAACCGCTCCTCCGGAGTCAGCTCGGTCTCACCCTTCGGAGTGACCTTGCCGACCAGGATGTCGCCGTCGCGGACCTCGGCGCCGATGCGGACGATGCCGCGCTCGTCGAGGTCAGCCAGCACCTCGTCGGAGACGTTCGGGATGTCCCGCGTGATCTCCTCGGCACCCAGCTTGGTGTCGCGGGCGTCGATCTCGTGCTCCTCGATGTGAATCGAGGTGAGCACGTCCTCCTCAACCAGGCGGTTGGACAGGATGATCGCGTCCTCGTAGTTGTGACCTTCCCAAGGCATGATCGCGACCAGCAGGTTCTTGCCGAGCGCCATCTCACCGTTGTCGGTGCACGGCCCGTCGGCGATGACCTGGCCCGACTCGACCCGCTCTCCGGAGTCCACGATCGGACGCTGGTTGGCGCAGGTGCCGTGGTTGGACCGGGCGAACTTGCGCATCCGGTAGGTGTGCCGGGTGCCGTCGTCGGCCATCACGGTGATGTAGTCGGCGGACACCTCCTCGATCACACCGGCCTTGTCGGCGATGACGACATCGCCGGCGTCGATCGCGGCGCGCAACTCCATGCCGGTACCCACCAGCGGTGCCTCACTACGCACCAGCGGAACCGCCTGGCGCTGCATGTTGGCACCCATCAGGGCACGGTTGGCGTCGTCGTGCTCGAGGAACGGAATCATCGCGGTGGCCACGGAGACCATCTGCCGCGGCGACACGTCCATGAAGTCGACCTCAGCGGGCGTGACGTTCTCGACCTCACCACCCTTACGACGGACCAGGATCCGCTCTTCGGTGAAGCCGCCGTTCTCGTCGATCGGCGAGTTGGCCTGGGCGACGACGTGGCGGTCTTCCTCGTCGGCGGTCAGGTACTGGATCTCGTCGGAGACGACACCGTCGTTCACCTTGCGGTACGGCGTCTCGATGAAGCCGAACGGGTTGACCCGCGCGTATACCGACAGCGA
>CBAAAS010000458.1:0-3390 GCA_964658855.1 uncultured Mycobacterium sp. | reverse complement strand
CGACGGCGACACCCCCACCGAGATACGCAGGCTGGCCCGGGAGCGCGCCCGTTGGGTGTTCTCCAACCCCGACATGGTCCACCTGGCGCTGCTGCGCAACCACGCCCGCTGGGCCATGTTCCTGCGCAACATTCGATACGTCGTGGTGGACGAATGTCATTACTACCGAGGTGTTTTCGGCTCCAACGTGGCGATGGTGCTGCGGCGCCTGTTGCGATTGTGCGCGCGGTACTCCGCTGACCCTGCTGCGGTGCCCACCGTCATTTTCGCCAGCGCGACGACGTCGGCTCCGGGTGCGACCGCCACCGAACTAATCGGCCAACCCGTCGAAGAGGTCACCGAAGACGGCTCACCACAAGGCGCCCGGACGGTGGCGCTGTGGGAACCCGCCCTGCGCACCGATCTGACGGGCGAAAACGGTGCCCCGGTAAGGCGATCCGCCGGTAGCGAGGCTGCGCGCCTGATGGCCGACCTGGTCGCCGAGGGCGCACGCACGTTGACCTTCGTCCGGTCGCGCCGCGGTGCCGAACTGACCGCGCTGGCAACCCGCGCACGATTGGAAGACATCGCTCCGCTACTGACCGAGACCGTGGCGTCCTATCGGGCGGGTTATCTTCCCGAGGACCGCAATGCGCTCGAGCAAGCACTGCTCGACGGGAGGTTGCGTGGTCTGGCCACCACCAACGCGCTCGAACTCGGGATCGACATCGCCGGCCTGGATGCGGTGGTGCTGGCCGGTTTTCCCGGAACCGTCACATCGTTCTGGCAGCAAGCCGGCCGATCTGGCCGCCGCGGGCAGGGCGCGCTCGTGGTGCTGGTCGCCCGCGACGACCCGCTGGATACCTACCTGGTGCACAACCCTGCCGCCCTACTGGACAAGCCGATCGAGCGGGTGGTGATCGACCCGGCCAACCCATATATTCTCGGCCCGCAGTTGCTTTGCGCTGCAACGGAATTACCGATCGATGACGCCGAGATGCGGGCGCTGGGCGCCGAGGACGTCGCCAATACGTTGGTCGACGACGGCCTGCTGCGACGGCGATCCGGCAGGTACTACCCGGCGCCGGGAGTGGATCCCCATCCGGCAGTGGATATCCGGGGCCCAACAGGTGGTCAGATCGTGATTGTCGAAGGCGATACCGGACGCCTACTGGGAACGGCGGGCGCGGGACAGGCGGCTGCATCGGTGCATCCGGGCGCGGTGTACCTGCATCAAGGCGAGAGTTACGTCGTCGACTCGCTGGACTTCGACGAAGGCATGGCCTTCGTACATGCCGAGGACCCCGGATACGCCACGTTCGCACGTGAACTCACCGACATCGCGGTCACCGGACCGGGCGAGCGCCGTACGTTCGGGCCGGTCACCCTCGGCCTGGTCCCGGTCAGCGTGACCAACCAGATCGTGGGCTACCTGCGCCGTCGACTCAGCGGTGAAGTGATCGACTTCGTCGAACTGGCTCTGCCACCGCACACCCTGGACACCATGGCGGTGATGTACACCGTGACGCCAGAAGCATTGGACGACAACGGCATCGGCCCGCTTCAGGTACCCGGTTCGCTGCACGCCGCGGAGCACGCCGCTATCGGCCTGCTACCGCTGGTGGCCAGCTGCGACCGCGGTGACATCGGCGGGTTGTCCACCGCCGTCGGCCCCGAATCCGACGGTCTGCCAAGCGTCTTCGTCTATGACGGCTATCCGGGCGGAGCGGGCTTCGCCGAACAGGGCTTCCGCCGGGCGAGCACCTGGCTGGGGGCCACGCTCGCGGCGATCGAGGCATGCGAATGCCCGTCGGGCTGCCCGTCGTGCGTGCAATCACCGAAGTGCGGCAACGGCAACGATCCTCTCGACAAGGCGGGAGCCGTGAAGGTGTTGCGACTGGTACTCAACGCGCTGCCGAACGACTCGAACGGTCGGACAGCGTGAGCCGTCACCCACCGCGCTCGGCGCAGCCGCAAAATACCTGCCGCCGCGCGCGCTACGCAACTCTGAGGCGCTCGCGGATAAGACCCTCAGCTTGGTCACAGCGAAGGACACCGGATTCGAAAGTGAGGCAACGGGTTATCCGGCTCAACGCGGCTAAACTACTGAGCTATGACCGACGACTGGCTGCTGGTGGAAACGCTGGGCAGAGAACCGGCCGTGGTAGCGATGGGCCGTCAACTGCAGGACCTGATACCGATAGCCACGTTTTTGAAGCGCGCCGCCGGACGCGCGGCCATCCAATCCGCGATCGCCGAGTCGGTGCAGACCAGCAAGGGTCTGGTCAGCATCACTCCCAAGAAAGCCCGCGTGATCCGAACCGAGCCGGTGTTGATGTCCGACGGCCGCGTCCACGGTGTGCACGTCTGGAGCGGGCCACCAGAGCAGGAGCCGCCCGAGCGACCGATTCCGGGCCCGCTGACATGGGACGTAACCACGGGGGTGGCGACCGATACCGCGCAGTCGCTGGCCAACATGGGCCGCAACGTCGAGATGGAGGAGCCCGAGGAGCGCGCGTTCGCGGAGTGCTGGCCGTCGGGTGAGCTCAAGCCCAACGAAGGCCGGGCGCTGGCGGCAGCGGTCAGGTTCGAACCGGGCCACACGATGTGCGATACCTGGGACGGCCGAGACTCGCAGGGCAACCCCATCCGGGTGAGCTTCGTGGTGCGCAACGGGCTCGAAGAAGGCGCGGACGGCCGCGAGCACATGGTCGCGCGGGGCATGAACTGGCGTGCCGAGCCCGCCGACCAGACGGCAACGTCGGACCGGCTCGCCCAGCAGATCTTGCGCGGACTGGCCGAGCCGGGGATACATCGGGCGTTGTTCGACCCGCACAGCTGGACACTGCTGAAATGGCTCGACGCACCGTGTCCGTTCTACGACTGGCGCCGCATCGCCGCCGACAGCCCACGGATACACCCCGACGACGAGGCGAAGCGAGCCGCGATGCGCACCGAGTTCGCAGCCGGAGCCGCGAGTGTGGTGCTGCGACTGCCGGCTCACGATGGCGGTTGGGTACCGATCCACGTGACCGTCAACCGGGTGGAACTCGACGACGATGCGTTTGCCGGCCTGGTCTCGGTGCGGCTGCCGACCGAGGCTGAGCTCGCCGCGGCCGGCCTGACCGACTAGGCCGGACCGGCGCGGGCGGCGGCCGTTGCTGTGCCCCATCGACTGACTCCCGCCTCGACGGTGATCACGATATCCAGCTCGTCGACGACACAGCGCGTTGCTCCGGCCCGCATCGCGCGGACCACCGCGTCGGCTTGCGCGCAGGCCGCGTCGGCTCCGGCGGGCAGCCGGGCTGCGGCGGCCAGCGCGGCCAGATCGGCGGCGGCCTGCGCCCGGTGTCGCGCCACCACGGCGGCTCCCAGTTGCGCCACACCGCCGGTGACGGTCAGCACGCCGCC
>CBAAAS010000457.1:0-3394 GCA_964658855.1 uncultured Mycobacterium sp. | reverse complement strand
ACGTCGAAGCCCACGATCTCGCCGGTGATCGGGTCGCGGAAGCTGAACAGGTTGCTCCCGATATCCAGGCCCACGATCAGCCTGCCGCGGGCGCGGATGTTGGCCACCGCGGCGTCGGCGTCGGCGGGGTTGTCGAACGGGCGCAGGCTCGCGGTGGGGTCGCAGTTGTTGGCGGTCTTGTCCGGCGACAGCGGCGGCTGAGGCGGCATCTCCTGCATGCCGGCCGGAGTGGGTGGCGGCAACGTCGGGGCGGGCGGCACCACCATCGAACCCGACTCGCTGCAGCCGGCCAGCAATGTGGCAGTTGCCCCAACGGCGCACAACATCCGGAGCGGCCGCGCCCTCATCGGTACTCCATCAGTCGCGGCCACAACCCGAGCGCGACCGCCACCGCCGCGCCCAAGCTGAGCACGATGGCACCCACCGTGGCACCGGAGAGTCCCCGTCGCGCATTCAAAACGTCGTCGCGCAATTCATGGCGACTCTGCTCCATCGCTTTCACCAACGCGCGATCGAGCTTGTCGAAGGCGGGCGTGGAGTCGTCCTCGCCGCTGCCCAACGCCACCTGGGTGGCGGCGCGGTAGTTACCGACCGAGATGTAGGAGTTGATCCGGTCATCGGCACGCCGCCACTGGTTCAGCACTTGGTCGGCGCCCTGCAAATCGTTTTTGTCCACGGCATCGGCACGAGCGAGGTACTCGTCGAGTTGCTTGTGCATGGCGTCGATGCGTTCGTAGAAGGACTGTTTCCGGACCTCTTCGTCCCCGCGCCGAATCAGAGACAGGGTCTCGTCGGCACGTGCCTGCTGCGCACTGATGGACAGATTGGTAACCGTCTTCAGTGACTCTGCCGCAGTGTTTTTGGCGCTACGGCTGCCGCTGGTGGATATCGCGAGCGCGGTTCCCACCCACACCACCATAACGAGAATTGCCAGTGCACCGGCGACAAGACCCGGGTTGATCCGCCGTTTGGTGCGCCGCGCCAGCCAGCGGTGAGAGAACGCGCCGAATATCGCCGTAGCCAAAACGACCAGGATCACCGGAGCGGGAATCTGGGTCGAGGCCGTGGTCTCGGTGTCCACCCGTTCCGCCGTCTGGCTGTAGAGCCGCGCGGCGTCCGGCAAAATCGACGACTGCATCAGCGTCGACGCCTCGGACAGATACGAAGATCCGACGGGGTTTCCCGCCCGGTTGTTGGTTCGGGCGATCTCGATCAGCCCGGTGTACACCGCCAGCTCGGCGTTGACCCGCCCGAGCAACTGGACCAGCGGCTCGTCGGTCAGACCACTCGACGCCCTGGTCACGGCCACCGCCGCATCGGTGATCGCCTGCTCGTAGCGCTGCCGGACGGTTCGCGGCTCCGCCTGGGCGATGAATGCCGTCGCGGCGGCGGCGTCGGCCACCGACAGCGTGGTGTAGAGCCGCGCGGCCGCGAACGCCAGCGGCTCGGTGTGGCTCAGCACGGTGGTCAGCGCATGCTGTCGCTGGTCGATGGTATTCGAGGTGGCGAAGGCGCTGAGCGCACCGAGGATGACCACCACAAGACCGATCGACAGGATGCGGCCGGGCGTGGTCGCCACGACCCACCACCGGGGGTGGGCCGGTTCGATCGGCGACCGCGAACCCAGCGGCTCAGTCGACGGGTGCGCCAACTCAACGGTCACGTCTGTGCGGACCTCATTTCTCGGGCGTGGGTGTCACGAACGGTATTAATGGAAGTCTAAGAGCCTTTTCCTGAGATGCGGGGACCTGCTTACTCAGATTTCCCGACTCGTTACCGGTCTGCGACACAGTCCGCGCCATTCATGCCGGCTGCTTATCCTGAACGCGTGCGCGGCGACGGTGACGGATGGGTGGTGTCCGACACCGGCAGTGCTCACTGGGGTCGATTCGGTGCGGCGGGCCTGTTGCTTCGAGCGCCGCGGCCGGATGGCTCACCGGCGGTGTTGCTGCAGCACCGCGCGCCCTGGAGCCACCAGGGCGGCACGTGGGGTCTGCCGGGCGGCGCCCGCGACAGCCACGAGAGTCCCGAAGAAGCCGCGGTCCGGGAGGCTCACGAAGAAGCCGGCCTGTCAGAGCGATTCGTGTCGGTGCGCGGGACCCTGGTCACCGCCGAAGCGAGTGGCACCGACTGGACGTACACCACCGTCGTCGCCGATGCGCCCGAACAACTGCAGACCGTGGCCAACTTCGAGAGCGCCGAGATGCGCTGGGTCGGCGAGGACGAGGTGGAGGGCCTGCCGCTGCACCCCGGCTTCGCGGCCAGCTGGCAGCGGCTGCGCGCCGCGTCCGAAATTCTGCCGCTCAGCCATGACGATCAGCTGCGGCGCAACCTGCCGCGCACGATCGAGATCGACCAGGTATTCATCTGGTGCATTGCGGGCCGGCCCGATCAGGAGCCGTCGCAGCTGAGCTCCCGGATCAGCTCGCTGCTGCAAGTGCCGAACTGAGCTGCTGCGCCGCGGCCCGCGGATCCTCCGCGGCGGTGATGGCCCGGACGACGACGATTCGCCGCGCGCCGGCCGCCAGAACTTCGGGTAGGCGATCCGCGTCGATGCCGCCGATGGCGAACCACGGCTTGTCGCACGCCAGCGCGGCGGTCGACCGCACCAGCGCCAGCCCGGGGGCGGAGCGTCCCGGTTTGGTGGGCGTCGGCCAGCACGGCCCGACGCAGAAATAGTCGACGTCCTCGGCGACCGCGGCGCCGACCTGCGCCTGATCGTGCGTCGACCGGCCGACCAGCACGTCCGGGCCGATGATGTCGCGCGCCACGGTCAGCGGTAGGTCGTCTTGGCCCAGGTGCAGAACGGCGGCTCCGGCCGCACGGGCGATGTCGGCGCGGTCGTTGACGGCCAGCAGCGCGCCGTGTCGGCGGGCAGCGTCGGCGAGCACCTCGAGCGCCGCCAGCTCGTCACGCGCCTCCAGCGGGCCCAGCCGCTGCTCGGCAGCCGAACCCTTGTCGCGCAGCTGAATGATGTCCACCCCGCCGGCCAGTGCGGCGTCGGCGAATTCTGCCAGGTCACCGCGGTCTCGACGGGCGTCGGTGCAGAGGTAGAGCCTGGCGCGGGCGAGCCGATCACTTTCGTGCACACCGAGACGCTAACGACTAGCGTGGTCAGTCGACACGGGAGTCCCGCGCACGGGGGCTGAGAGTGGGCGCGTCGGCCCTTACCGTCAAACCTGATCCGGATCATGCCGGCGAAGGGAGCGAAGATGCCACCGGACTCGGGATCGCTGGCCGTCATCGGCGGCGGCGTGATCGGCCTGTCGGTTGCGCGCCGCGCGGCTCAGGCCGGTTGGTCGGTGCGGGTGCACCGCTCCGGGTTATCCGGCGCGTCGTGGGTGGCCGCGGGGATGCTGGCACCGCACAGCGAAGGCTGGCCGGGCGAGGAGCG
>CBAAAS010000456.1:0-3411 GCA_964658855.1 uncultured Mycobacterium sp. | reverse complement strand
CGTCGGTCACCCCCGGCAGCGCCCGGGCCGGCTCGAGTCCAGCGGCCAGTCCGGCGCCGATCTCGGCGACCGTCGAGCGCCAGTCCTGGCTCAAGAGCAGTTCGACCGCGGCCACCGAGACTGCGCAGGCCAGCGGGTTGGCCATGAAGGTCGGGCCGTGCATCAACGCACCGGCCTCACCGTGGCTGATCGTGTGGGCGACGTCGGTGGTGCACAACGTGGCGGCCAGGCTGAGGTAGCCACCGGTCAGAGCCTTGCCGACGCACATGATGTCGGGGCTGACGCCGGCGTGGTCGGCCGCGAACAACTCCCCGGTGCGGCCGAATCCGGTGGCGATCTCGTCGAAGATCAGCAACACGTCGTGGCGTCGGCAGATGTCGCGCAGATCGCTCAAGTACCGCGGATCGTGAAAACGCATCCCACCGGCACCCTGGACCACCGGCTCGACCACGACAGCGGCCAGCTCGGCGGCGTGCTCGGCCAGCTGCGCCTCGAAAGCCGCGATGTAAGCCTGCTGGTAATCGCGGGGAACCTGCGGGGCGAACACCTGATCAGCGAGCACTGAGTCTTCTCCGAACCCCCATAACTTGTGCATGCCGCCATCGGGGTCGCACACGCTCATCGGGGTGAACGTGTCGCCGTGATATCCCCCGCGCCAGGTCATCAGCCGTCGCTTGCCGGGCAGTCCGCGGCTGCGCCAGTACTGCAGCGCCATCTTGACCGCGACCTCGACCGACACCGACCCGGAGTCGCTGAAGAACACCGTCTCGAGACCGGCCGGGGTGATCTCGACGAGCAACTGGGCCAGCCGCGCCGCGGGCTCGTGGGTGAGCCCGCCGAACATGACATGGCTCATGGTGGCCAGTTGGCGCTTCATCGCCGCGTCCAGCACCGGATGGCCGTGCCCGTGGACCGCCGTCCACCAGGAGCTCATCGCGTCGATCGCCTGGACCTGCTCGCCGTCGCGGACCAGCGTGAGCCAGGCGCCTCGGGCGCCGACCGCGACCACCGGGGGAACGGCTTCAGCCCCGATCGTGCTGTAGGGGTGCCAGAGGTGGGCCGCGTCGATCGCGCTGATCTGCTCGGGGGTGAGCGCGGGGCTCGTCGCGACCATAACGACCGAGGGTAAAGCAGCCGGTCCGCATGTCGGATGCCCGGACTTTCTGGGACCATTGAGCCACCATGGCTTCGCCGCAGCAGTTCGATGACCCGTCCCCCGCCCGCCACGACGACTCTCCGCCGCGCATTCTGCGGCTGCGGCTGGTTCCGTGGGATGTCTCCGCGTTGCTCGCGCTGTTGACGCTGCTTGCTGCGCTGGCGTTCGGGACCAATTGGTATGCCTGGCTTTTCGGCTTCCTCAAGGACGTGTGCACCGGTGAATGTCCGCCGGCGCCGTTTGGCGTCGATTTCTACATCTATCCGCTGGTGTGGGGCGGCATCGGCGCCGCGGTCACCGCCGCGCTGGTCGGGCCAGTGGTGTCTCTGCTGAAGGGTTGGTATCTGTCCTTCTGGCCGGCCTTGGCGATCGTCCTGGTGCTTTTCGCCTCGGCAGCAGGCACGGCGCTGACCGATTTCAGCTCCACGTACTGGCACAGCGGAACCGAGGTTGTCGACACCCCGGAGTGAGAGCGAAATCACAACGGCGCCCACAGTTTTGAGGCATCTGGCCGCCAGCGATCACCGTTCGGTCACGGTACGACAAAAAATCCCGCTCAGGGCCCCTAATCGGTGGCTCTACGAGGCGTTTGTTGCCACAGTGTTGGTAGTGACTGTTGTGAATCAGCGGTTCACCAGCCGGGGCGGCGCAGCTCCCAAGGGGGCGGGCCAACGCTTGAGGCTCCGGGGTGAATCGACGGAATAGCGGCGGAGGCGTGAAGTCACCACGCTGACGCCACAGAGAGGTGATCAACATGAGACGCAGCATCGCCGCCCCGTTCAGCCTGGCCCTGTTGTTGGCGCTGCCGATGGTGAACCCTCACATCGCAAGCGCTGACCCCACCGGCCCGACTCTGGTGGGTTACCAGCAGAGCGCCAACACCGTGATCCAGCGAGCGCTGTCGCAGCGCAACGTGCCGTTCCTATACGGCGGCGGCGACGCCGCAGGTCCCACTCGCGGCACCGGGCTCAAGGCCAACATCGTCGGCTTCGACGCCTCCGGCCTGATCCAGTACGCCTACGCAGGCGCCGGCATAAAAATGCCGCGCACTTCAGCCGAGCAATGCAGTGTCGGCAGCAAAGTCGCGCCCGCGCAGGCGCGCCCGGGCGATCTGCTCTGCTACGGACCGGGCGGTACCCAAAGCGTGGCGTTGTACCTCGGCAGCAACCAGATGATCGAGGCCACCGAGCCCGCCGTCACCGTCACACCGGCTCGGACCAACGGGATGACTCCGTACCTGACGCGCATCCTGCAGTCCTGACCGCACAGCTCACCGGCAGGTTTCGAGCACACGCGTCGGCCGGCGGGTTAGGTAGATTGTCTGTCAATCATGACGATCTCCCCGACCCGCTCGGCCGACGCCGGCGTTGCACCGCCCGTGCAACCCGCGGCGGACGACCGGGCAGGTTTCTATCGTCACGATCTCGACGGGCTGCGCGGCATTGCCATCGCCCTCGTCGCGATGTTCCACGTGTGGTTCGGTCGGGTTTCCGGCGGGGTGGATGTGTTCCTCGCCTTGTCCGGTTTCTTCTTCGGCGGCAAGTTGCTCCGCGCGGCACTCAATCCGGCTTCGACGCTCTCTCCGATCCCAGAGGTCGTTCGGCTGGTGCGCCGACTGCTGCCTGCACTGGTGATAGTGCTGGCCGGATGCGCGGTGCTGACCATTCTCATCCAGCCCCAGACGCGCTGGGAGACCTTCGCCGACCAGAGCCTGGCAAGCCTCGGCTACTACCAGAACTGGGAGCTGGCCAGCACGGTCGCCGATTATCTGCGGGCCGGCGAATCGGTGAGCCCGCTGCAGCACATCTGGTCGATGTCGGTGCAGGGCCAGTTCTACATCGCGTTCCTGGCACTGGTTTTCGGCTTCGCGTACCTGCTTCGGCGACGGCTGGGCGACCGGCTACGCGTCGCGTTCGTGCTGTTGCTCAGCGTGCTGGCGATCGCGTCGTTCGTCTACGCGATCTTCGCCCACCAGGACGAGCAGGCGGTGGCCTACTACAACAGCTTCGCCCGCGCGTGGGAGTTGCTGCTCGGAGCCTTGGTCGGCGCGCTGGTTCCCTACATCCGGTGGCCGATGTGGTTGCGTACCGCCGCGGCCGTCATCGCCTTGGCGGCGGTGCTGTCCTGCGGCGCGCTCATCGACGGCGTCAGGCAGTTCCCCGGCCCGTGGGCATTGGTCCCCGTCGGCGCGGCCGTGGTGTTCATCCTGGCCGGCGCCAACCGGACGGCCGACGTCGCGTTGCCGCTGCCCAACC
>CBAAAS010000455.1:0-3423 GCA_964658855.1 uncultured Mycobacterium sp. | reverse complement strand
CGCGGCGTGCTGGGCATGACGGAGGCCGCGGGCATCCCGGCGGGCGTCAAGGCCGCGACCGAATGGTTCCCGGCGCGCGAGCGCTCGGTGGCGATCGGCTGGTTCAACATCGGCTCGTCGATCGGCGCGGTGCTGGCGCCGCCGCTGGTGGTCTGGGCGCTGATGCACGGCCAGTGGCAGTGGGCCTTCATCGCGGTGGGCGTGCTGGGCCTGGCCTGGACGGCGCTGTGGATGGCGCTGTATCGCCACCCGCACCACCAGCCGCGCCTGACCGACGAGGAGTGCCCGATCCGGCGCTCGCGCGGCATTCCGCTGTGGCGGGTTCTGCCGTTTGTGTTGATGGCCGTCGCGTTCATGTTCGTCGTGATCGACAGCACCTCCGCCCATGGCTGCATGGGTCGGCCGTTCGCCCATGGCGCGGGACGCGGGCAAAGCCTGGCGATGCTCGCCGTCGCGATCTATTGCGGCCCATCTTATGTACGCGATTTTTCTCATCATTGGCCGGTCATCGCGCTGTTCGCGGCCGGGCTGACCTTCGCGGTCCCGCAGACGTTTTGGATCGCGCGGCACAAGGCCTATTGGGACACGGTGCGTGAGAAGCAGCGGCGCAAACGCGCCGAGAAGACCGCGACGAAAAAACCAGCACCCGATTGCGGCGAGGCCCAGGAGAAAGCGCGCCGGCCGGCGATTAGCGCGGCCGCTCAGCCGGCCATGGTTTCGACCGATCGCCACACCGCCGTGGAAGAGGTGTCGCCGCCTTCCTGGGTGTAGCCGTTCAGCGGGTCGTAGCTCTGGTCGAAGTTCGCATAGGCCGTGCCGGTCGACAGCCCGTTGCGGAACGTGCCCGAGGTGGATTGCGCGGTCTCCTGCTGGGTGATGGAGGCGGCGTAGTCGGTGTCGCTGCCGAGCGCCGAGGTGCCGAGCGTGGTGCCGGTGGCGTCGTAATAGGTCATCGACGGCAGGGCCGTGCTGACGACCTTGCCCAGCGTGTTGTTGGCGTAGGTGGTGGTGGGCAGGACGGTGTCGGTCGACAGATAGGTGTCGGTCTGGGTGAGTATCTCGCCTAAGGCGTCGTAGGTCTGGCCCTTGAGCAGGGTTGTAGATGGATCGCCGCCGTCGCCGGTGGTACGCTCATCACCTTCGAGGCGCCAACGGCGTTGAGTTTTTGGCGGATGACAGCCCGCCGGGTAGTTACGGACAGCTACCTGCAAGCATAAAAGTCCACGATGGCGCCGTATGCAGCTTCGTCGAATGGACGAGGCCTTAGTTTGGGATGGGCATAAAGCCAATCGATAACATTTGGCCGAAAGGTTCTGACCACGTCGTGAAAGTCCGGAAGACATATTTTCGGCTTCTGACCAGGCGCGCCTGCGCCGTCATACGCTACCGCCAATACTCCGACAAAAAGCCTATCGCAGTTGGTGGCGCGCATTGCCGGATTGCTCGAACCGCAGGCAGCGAGCACATCTTGCACCGTTAGTTCCGTCGAAAACGACAGCTTTGGGCGCGCGCTGCCAGTGTCGCTCGCGAAAATTACCGCTAAAACCGAAAGAACAAAAATAACCCGATGCATCATCTCACCTTGAGAACAGCGGTGATCGCGACCGTCAAGTGCGACCTCATTTAACCGGTTTCCCTCCGTCTTGTAAGTATTGGAAATATTCCCCGAACGTTTGAGTGGTCAAATTCTGGAGTCCTAAAACCAAAATCCGAGCCGTTGATGAGCGTTCGCGTTGCGGGTGCTGGAGTTGCTGACGTTCTCGACCTTGTTGGGGACGAGGATGGTCATGCCGGCGGTGAGGGTGTCGCCGCTGCTGAGGCCGTTGGCGTCGGCGATGACGTACCAGAGCGAGCTGTCGCCCCAGGATGTCGCCCATCGCATCGTCGGTGAAGGTGACGGTGCGCGGCTTGCCGTCCTCGATGTCGATCGCGGAGACGGTGTCCATCTTGTAGCCGTAGGACGTCGTCATCGGCGCGGTGGTGGAGGCGGTGGCGAAGTAATAGATCGCGCCGGGCCGGATCTGGTCGGCGGTGCCGATGCCGTAGCCGTATTGCGTCTCGGAGTTGGTGACGGTGGAGCCGACGGTGGTGGCGACCTTGACGTCGGTGACCTGGCCTTCCTGATAGCCGCCGGTGAGATTGTAGCGGTGGGTGGTGACGTTCCAGTCGTTGATGCCCTGATAGGAATAGGTCGAGACCTGGGTCTGGGCCGTGCCGCCGGGCCGCGTGACGACCGTGTCGCCGAGCAGCAGCGAGGCGTCGTCGTAGCTGATGGCGTAGCGGTGATAGGCGGTGTTGCCCGACCCGTCGAGCTCGGTCACGTCCGACTGGCGGTTCATCGCGTCGTAGGAATAGGTCGCGCTCTCGTTGATCAGACCGCCCGAGATGGCGATCGCGGTGTGGCCGAGCAGGCCGTCCGACGAATAGGTGCAGGTGTCGGAAAATTACCTATGATCGATAAACTGCCACTGCTTCGGGTCTAACTTAAAGACCTTGATCTGGTCGTGCGTGACAGAGAAGTTCTGAACAAGATAATCCTCAGTGACTTCCTCAGACTCCGACTTTGAATTCCCTCGTAAATCGGGAGGAGCGTCGCGTAGCTCGATAAAAATCGAATCTACCACCACATACACAATCAGAGCTTTCCACTCCGGTCGCTTGCCGCTTTTCCCCGCCACGAAATCCACGACGGAATCCAGATCAAAAGTCTTTTTCCGCCCTTTCAGGCTTATGTAACTGGCGGGCATCACTGGAGTATTCTTACCCTCGCGTTAACAACATTCGACGTGTTCAGCCCCGGAAGATTATACTCGAGATAGCCTGCCTTGCTACGTCCACCGACAACAAATTCGTCATAAGGCGCCTTCAGGACGTTTTGCAGTCCACTATAATCCTTAAGCTGAAATTCCATCACATATTGCGGATCATAATCTAGGTTCAGCTTCGCTCTATAATCAGCAGATGTCGCGATACCGGAAGTTTCCTCTGCCGAACCCATAAAGCCCATCCCCTCGGGATATCCTTCCGTAGGCATGCCGGCGAAATTAAAATCGCGGCCCATCGTGAAATCGCGGTATTGCGATGGTGTTAGTGTCCGAGAAAAATAGCCGTCTGATGGTAGCCCCTGCTCTCCCCATTTCGAGATGTCGTATGTAAGAGGTTCCGCCTCCGACAATGCTCCTGCGGCTTCCGCGCCTTCAACGCCCTCAAGCTCTTCGGTATCGGTTGCCACAGTGGCCAGAGCCACAATGCCGTGGCCTGTGAGAGAGCCATAGAATTCAGGGAGCGTGTGATTGCGAACAGCTGCTTGATAGTTGTTAACCAGTGCATGGCCCATTGCCACACCCTTGTTCCACACAGACACCGCCGTATCTACCGGATGCTCGACCGCGCCAACTACTGTGTGAACAACCCCTTCAACTG
>CBAAAS010000454.1:0-3427 GCA_964658855.1 uncultured Mycobacterium sp. | reverse complement strand
CGGTCACCCGGGTCGGTCGGCAGTTCCGGCAGCGTGTCGACACCGATGATCATGGTGCCCTTACCCTTTGACGACGTGGCCGCGCCCTTGGCGATCTGTTCGAAAACGTCGGCGAGCTGCTCGCCGAGGAAGATCGAGATGATCGCCGGCGGCGCCTCGTTGGCGCCCAGGCGGTGGTCGTTGGTGGCAGAGGCCACCGACACACGAAGCAGCCCGGAGTACTTGTGCACAGCCCGGATCACCGCGGCACAGATCACCAGGAACTGAGCATTCTCGTGCGGGGTATCGCCCGGAACCAGCAGGGAACCCAGCTCGTTGTTGCCCAACGAGTAGTTGACGTGCTTGCCGGAGCCGTTGACGCCGGCGAACGGCTTCTCGTGGAACAGGCACTCCATGCCGTGCTTCTTGGCGATTGACTTGAAGATCGTCATCGTCAGCTGCTGGTGGTCGGAGGCGATGTTAGCCCGCTCGAACATCGGTGCCAGCTCGAACTGGCCGGGGGCCACCTCGTTGTGCCGGGTCTTGGCAGGGATACCGAGTTTGAACAACTCTCGCTCGGTGTCCATCATGAAGCCGAGCACACGCTCTGGGATAGCACCGAAGTAGTGGTCGTCAAACTCCTGGCCTTTTGGCGGCTTCGCGCCGAACAATGTGCGACCGGTGTTGATCAGGTCCGGCCGCGCCAGGAAGAAGTGCCGATCGACCAGGAAGTACTCCTGCTCCGGGCCGCAGAACGACACGACGTGATTGAGATCCTTGTGGCCGAACAGCTTCAGGACGCGCTCGGCGTGCACGCCCATGGCCTGCTGGCTGCGCAGAAGCGGCGTCTTGTAGTCCAGTGCCTCACCGGTCATCGAGACGAAGACCGTCGGGATGCACAGGGTGTTGCCGTTCGGGTTCTCCAGGATGTAAGCCGGGCTGGTGGCGTCCCAGCCGGTGTAGCCGCGCGCCTCGAAGGTGCTGCGCAGGCCGCCCGACGGGAAGCTGGAGGCATCGGGTTCGCCCTGGATCAGCGTCTTTCCGGCGAACGATGCGAATGTGGTCCCGTCGCCGACCGGGTCCAGGAAGCTGTCGTGCTTCTCGGCGGTCAGGCCCGTCATCGGGTAGAACACGTGGGCGTAGTGGGTGGCACCCTTCTCCACAGCCCAGTCCTTCATCGCTAACGCGACAGCGTCGGCAACTTCGAGATCAAGCTTGATGCCTTTTTCGATAGTCGCTTGGAGGGACTTGAACACGGCCTTGGGCAGTCGGGCCTGCATCTCGGCCTTGTTGAAGACGTTGGAGCCGAAGACCTCGCCTACCGCTTCGTCTTGATCAAAACTGATGGTCGGAGGGACATACGCCTCGACGTTGTTGATTGCCTGAAGACGTGTTGAATTTCCGCTCAATTGAGTCCCTATCGCTGCGATGACTTTGCATCGGATACCGGTCGTTGCTCGGCTGACATTAGGGACGACTGGTTCCGGGAATGTTACGCAGCTGTCAAGCTCTGATGGCGCGGACGTTTGCCTCGTCAACATTGCGTTGCGCGGCGCCTACAGCGAGAAGCGGCCGGCGAACCCACGCAGCGGCAGGTCGGCGCTGGTCATTAGCCCAGGTGGCGCCTTAACGACGCCCGCGATCGCGGCCAGTGCCGGCATTCCCGTGACGGTCATCCCGATGGACGCGAAGTTCGCTGGGTTGGACAGGTCGACGCCGGGCTTGGGGAAGATCATGTGCTTGTTGTAAACACACGGGTCACCCGTGATCTGAGTGATGTAGCAGCCTTTGATGTGCCAGCTCGGGTCGGTGTGCGGAGTCATCTGCCACTCCAGATGCGTCTCGACGCGCGCAACGCCGTCGATCATGCCTTGGTATTTGATGTAGTTGCCGCCCAACGATCCTTTCGGCAACGTGTACCAACCCAGATCCACGTCTTTGGTGCAGGCGCCCAGCTCGTAGCTGAATTTCACCTCGTCCAGAGTCAGGTCGAAACAGTCGGCCATCATCAGCACGCTGTCGGCGAACACCCGGGTGTATTTCTCGAGCTTCCCCGGGATTTCGGGATCGTCGACGGGCAGTCCGTAGCCGACCTCGATCCAGGTGTCCTTCGAGTGGTGGCACGAGACGTCGACCGACTCGATGGTGGTGATGTTCTCGATCTCGGCAACGTCGGCCGAACACACCACGCCCAAAATCTGATTGAGCCCCGGGTTCATGCCGGTGCCGTAGAAGGTGGCGCCCCCCTTCTCGCACGCTTCCTGCAGGACCTGGCTTACCGGCTTGCCGGAAGGGTGCGGATGGTTGGTGTCGCGGTGCCACCCGGTGATCCAGTCGGCGGTGGTGACGATATTGATGCCTGCCTCAAGCACTTTGACGTAGAGGTCCTCGTCGGGGAACACGCCGTGAAAGGTCACCACGTCCGGTTTGGCGGCGATGATCTCCTCGATACTGCCGGTGGCCTTGACTCCGTTCGCCGCGAGACCAACCAGCTCGCCGGTGTCCTTGCCGACCTTCTCCGATGAATAGCAG
Source organism: uncultured Mycobacterium sp. (assembly GCA_964658855.1). Taxonomy (GTDB): domain Bacteria; phylum Actinomycetota; class Actinomycetes; order Mycobacteriales; family Mycobacteriaceae; genus Mycobacterium. Next base: position 916 of record CBAAAS010000454.1, on the reverse strand, counting down.
TGCACGCCAATCAGTTCCAGGTCCGGGCGCAACGCGATGCGTCTGATCATCTCCGAACCGACGTTGCCGGTGGCCACTTGGAATACGCGCAGCGGTGCATTCATTCGCTTCAGCCTTTCTGAGATGCGGCGTACACATCGGCGGCACTGCCACCGATGCCGTCGGGGTAGAACTGCTTGGCCCACGTGCGGATTGCGGTGAAACCCTCGTATTCGGCGGTCGCCAACGCCGGCGGGTCTGAATAGCGTTGATGCCGCCAGATTTCGACGTCCTGCTCGAACTGGCGAATCACCTCCAGCCCGAAATCACGCGCCTTGGTTTCGGCCCGCTCGGAATCCTTGCCCGGGGTACGGCCGATGTGAACCATGAATCGCACGTCGGACGTCGACTCATCAACCGGAGTGATGGCCGAGATGGTGCGGTTGTCGATCATTCCCCAGCTTTTGGTCACCGCGACGCCCAGTCCGCCGTTGATGGCTTCGACACGGCTGTCGATATCCTCGATCTTCTGATTGTCATCGCCTTCGAACGTGATGGTGAAGTCGACGAAGGAGACGGGTTCGGCGAAGTCGTGGCGGGTGAAGATCGGCACGATCGGAGTGTTGTGCACGTATTTGAAATGTGCGAAGTCGACACCGTTTTCGAGTACGTACTGCGGATGCAACTCCAAGCCCGGTCGATACAACCGCTGCTGTGGGTAGTAGTCGGTGGTGCTGCTGCCGTCGTGGAAGTCGGCGAAGATGTCCGGAGCCTCGAAGAACGGTGCACGGCCCTGCACGTCGTGCCAGATGTAGACCGACTCGTTGCGTTCCGCCACCGGATAGGTCTTGATGCGCCGGCCGCGGTTAGGGCGATCCTGATACGGGATGCACACGTTGCGACCCTCGTGGCTCCACTGCCATCCGTGAAACGGGCA
>CBAAAS010000453.1:0-3455 GCA_964658855.1 uncultured Mycobacterium sp. | reverse complement strand
GCTACCGTCTGGCCCGGCAGTGCTGGTTACAAGCTCATTCCGGCTTGGTGCTGCGGCCCAGCAGCAATGCCACCGCTTCATACACAGATAACCCCTTGTGACAGACCCGGTGGACGGCCTCGGTCAGCGGCATTTCGACGTCGTAACTCGAGGCCAATGCCAGCACCGACTCGCACGAGGTCACCCCTTCGACGACGTGGCCGCCACGCGCCCGCAGCGCAGACTCCATCGTCTCGCCGCGCCCGAGGTCTTCGCCGAAGCTACGGTTACGTGACTGAGGCGAAGTGCAGGTGGCGACCAGGTCGCCGACGCCGGCCAGACCCGCCAGCGTTGCGCCTTTGGCCCCGACCGCGATGCCGAGTCGCATGATCTCGGCCAGACCGCGGGTGATGATTGCCGCCGCCGTGTTTTCGCCCAGACCTACGCCGGCCGCCATCCCGCACGCCAGTGCGATGACGTTCTTGCACGCCCCGCCGATCTCGGTGCCGATGACATCGGCGTTGGTGTACGGGCGGAAGTAGCCGGCGTTCAACATGCGCTGCAAGGCCACCGCGCGGCCGGAATCACTACAGGCGATGACGGTGGCCGCGGGTTGCCCCGCGGTGATCTCACTGGCGAGGTTGGGCCCGGATATCACCGCGACTTGCGACGGATCGACACTCGTCACGTCGACGATGACCTGGCTCATCCGCATCAACGTGCCCAGTTCGATGCCCTTGGCCGCGCTGACCAGCGTGGCGCCCGGCGCGAGCAGGCCTGCCCACTGCTGAAGGTTCGTCCGAAGCGTCTGCGCGGGCACGGCCAGCAGCACGGTCGTCACGCCGCTGAGCGCTTCATCCGGATCGGTGGTCGCGGTGATGGCCTGCGGTAACTCCACGCCTGGTAGGTAATCGGGGTTACGACGGGTGGTGTTGATCTGCTCGGCGACATCGGATCGCCGTGCCCACAAAGCAACCTCGCCACCAGCGTCGGCCAGCAGCTTGGCCAACGCCGTGCCCCACGCGCCGGAGCCCATTACTGCGGTGGTGGTGGGCATGGTCGGCTAGGTCCCGTCTCGTCAGTGTGCTCTAACTCCCGGCGCTCCACCGTAGCTCAGCGGTTCAGCTCAGCGAGGACGCAGATCGCTCGGCGATCGGCACTGGCAGGATGGTGCGGTGAGCCGCATCCGAGCCGACGCCCAGGGCGATGTCGGCCTGATTGTCGCCGTCAAGCGTCTGACCGCCGCCAAGACGCGACTCGCGCCGATGTTCAACGCACCGGCCCGGGAGAACATCGTGTTGGGAATGCTCGTCGACACCCTCAGCGCCGCGGCGCGAGTCAGCTCGGTGGGCCTCATCACCGTCGTCACGCCCGATCACACCGCGGCCGCCGCGGCGATCGAACTCGGCGCAGAAGTGCTCGCCGATCCGACGCCGGACGGTCACCCGAATCCGCTGAACAACGCGATCGCCGCCGCCGAGCGGGTGGTTTCCGAATCATTCACCAATATTGTTGTCCTGCAAGGGGATCTGCCGGCATTGCAGACCCGGGAACTCAACGCGGCGATTACCGAGGCACGCCGGCACCACCGGAGTTTCGTCGCCGACCGGCTGGGCACGGGCACCGCGGCGCTCTGCGCCTTCGGCACCACGCTCGGCCCACGTTTTGGGTTGAATTCATCCGCACTGCACCGCAATTCGGGCGCGACCGAACTCACTGGCGAATGGCCGGGACTACGCTGCGACATCGACACCCCCGAGGATCTGGCCATCGCACGCCGCCTGGGAATGGGACCCGCGACCACGAGAGCGATCGAGGGATTGGAACACCAGGCGGGGTAACGAAGGGTAAACGGCGCCTCAACGGCAAATGTCCGGTCCCCAGTCGGTAGCAGCACCCCCCACCCATGGGGAATGATCGCAAGGGTGACTGACATTGAAACCCCGGATAAGACCGACGCCGAGTCGACCGATTTGCCAGCCACCGATTCGGCGCCGGGTGCGCCGCCTGCCACCACCGCCGCCGCGGTCGAGAACCCCCTCCCCGCGGACCGCTACCTCAACCGCGAACTGAGTTGGCTGGACTTCAACTCGCGCGTCCTCGCGCTCGCCGAAGACACGTCGCTGGCGTTGCTGGAGCGCCTGAAATTCCTGGCGATCTTTGCCTCCAACCTTGACGAGTTCTACATGGTTCGCGTCGCCGGCTTGAAACGTCGCGACGAGATGGGCCTGTCGGTGCGCTCCGCGGACGGACTGACTCCGCGCGAGCAACTCCGCCGGATCGGCGAGCAGACCCAGACGATTGCGACCCGGGCCGCCGAGGTGTTTCTCAACTCGGTGGAGCCGGGGCTGGACGGCGAAGGCATTCACATCGTCACGTGGGCCGATCTCGATCCGGCCGAACGCGACCGGCTCTCGACCTACTTCACCGAGCAGGTGTTCCCGGTCCTGACCCCGCTGGCCGTGGACCCCGCGCACCCGTTCCCGTTCGTCAGTGGCCTGAGCCTGAACCTCGCGGTCACGGTCAAACAGCCGGATGACAACGGCCAGCACTTTGCGCGAGTCAAGGTGCCCGACAACGTCGATCGCTTCGTCGAACTCGACGACCGCGACAGCTCGGACCAGTCGACAGGCAGGAAGGAAGTCCGCTTTCTGCCGATGGAGGAGTTGATCGCAGCCTTCCTGACCGCGCTGTTCCCCGGCATGGAAATCGTTGAGCACCATGCATTCCGCATCACCCGCAACGCTGACTTCGAGGTCGACGAAGACCGCGACGAAGATCTGCTGCAGGCGCTGGAGCGCGAACTCGCCCGTCGCCGGTTCGGATCGCCGGTGCGCCTCGAGGTCGCCGACGACATGACCGAACACATGCTGGAGCTGCTGCTGCGGGAACTCGACGTTCACCCCGGCGATGTCATCCAGGTGCCAGGGCTGCTTGATCTCTCCTCGCTCTGGCAGATCTATGGCGTCGACCGTCCGGCGCTGAAAGACCCCTCGTTCGTTCCGGCGACCAGCCACGCTTTCGCCGACCGTGAGACGCCGAAGAGTATTTTCGCGACACTGCGCGAAGGTGACGTGCTGGTGCACCATCCCTACGAGTCGTTCTCGACAAGCACGCAGCGATTCATCGAACTGGCCGCCGCCGACCCGAACGTGCTGGCGATCAAGCAGACGCTATATCGCACCTCCGGCGATTCACCGATCGTGCGTTCCCTCATCGAAGCGGCCGCTGCGGGAAAGCAAGTCGTGGCGTTGGTGGAAATCAAAGCCCGGTTCGACGAACAAGCCAACATCAAGTGGGCGCGCGCACTGGAGCAGGCCGGAGTCCACGTCGCCTACGGCCTCGTCGGCCTGAAGACGCACTGCAAGACATGTCTGGTGGTACGGCGCGAAGGTTCGGCCATCCGGCGTTACTGCCACATCGGGACCGGCAACTACAACAGCAAGACGGCCCGGCTGTACGAGGACATCGGCCTG
>CBAAAS010000452.1:0-3458 GCA_964658855.1 uncultured Mycobacterium sp. | reverse complement strand
ACCAACGCGCCGCAGTACGCGACCGGCGATCAGCCGAAGTTCGTCATGGTCGTCACCAACATCGGCCTGGTGGCCTGCAAGCGCGACGTCGGCGCCGCGGTGCTGGCCGCCTACGTCTACTCACTGGACAACAAGCGGCTGTGGTCGAACCTGGATTGTGCGCCGTCCAACGAGACTCTGGTCAAGACCTTCGCACCCGGCGAGCAGGTGACCACCGCCGTCACCTGGACCGGAATGGGCTCGGCGCCGCACTGCCCGTTACCGCGACCGGCGATCGGGCCCGGCACCTACAACCTCGTCGTACAGCTGGGAAACCTTCGGTCCCTTGCTGTTCCGTTCATCTTGGCTCCGGCGCTACCTCCCGGTGCGGCACCGCCTCCGCCGCCCGGGTTGCCCGGACCGCCGGCAACTGGGCCGCTGCCCGGCCCGGCGCCCGGTCCAGGTGGCTGAGCCTGACCGATTGCGCGGAACTCAGGTAAGCGGGTCGCCGATGGTCGATTCGGCCAACTGGGACAAGCCTTCTCGCACATGGCGGGCCCAGATCTCGCCGATGCCCTCGACCGCTTCCAGGTCGCCCGCGCTGGCGGCCAAAAGGCCCTGCAGCGAACCGAACTCGCGTACCAGCCGGTCGGCATGGGCGAACTGCAGCCGTGGAATCTCCGACATCGCCCGGTAGCCGCGCGAGCTCACCGCGGAGTCCTGCGCTTCCGCCGTCGACGGGTATCCGAAAACCCTTGCCGCCGTGATGAAGTCGAGTAGATCAGCGTCGGACATGGCGTCCAGCTCGTCGAGGGTGGCGGCGACCTCGGCCTTGGAAAGCGGCTCAGGGTTGGCGTGGTAGTCGCGCACGATCAATTCACGGGCAGCGTCGTTGCCGCCGAGTAATTCGTCGAGCTGAAGTCGCAACTGTCGTCCGTCGGTGCCCAGTTCGACGACCTCGGCATCCAAGTCGACGCCGATCCGTCGGACCGACTCGAGCCGCTGAACCACCGTCATCACGTCGCGCAGCGTGACGAAGTCCTCGATCTCGGCCCGCGACAGTTGCCTGCTGACCTCGTCGAGTCGCATTTTGTAGCGCTCCAGCGTGGCGATGGCCTGGTTGGCTCGCGACAAGATGGTGGCTGAATCGGCGAGCACGTGGCGCTCGCCGCTGAGGTAGACGGTCACGATGCTCATCGAGTGGCTGACCGAGATCACCGGGTAGCCGGTTTGGCTGGCGGCCCGCTCGGCCGATCGGTGCCGGGTCCCGGACTCGTCGGTGGGTATCGACGGGTCGGGCACCAGTTGCACGTTGGCCCGCAGGATTCGGCTGCCGTCGGTGGACAGGACCACTGCGCCGTCCATCTTGCAGAGCTCGCGGAGCCTGGTCGGCGCGTACCGCACATCGAGGGAGAACCCGCCGTCGCAGATCGCTTCCACGCTGTCGTCGTAGCCGAGGACTATCAGGGCACCGGTCCGGCCACGCAGGATGCGCTCCAGGCCGTCGCGCAGCGCTGTGCCCGGCGCAAGCCGCGCAACTGCCTCACGCAGGGTGGGACGTTGCTGCGACACCGAGCCGTTTGTCGTTGATTTGCCGACCGTCATCACCACTCATTGTGCTCCGTGGGTGCCGGCTCCAGTCGATGTGGTGGGGTCGGTGCCGTGTCGCGCCGTTCGGCGATGTTGAGAACGTGCTCCAACGCTGCACCGATGTTGGGCGCCTGCAGCGTCTTCAATCCCGGCGGCACCGCAACACCACCCGATGGGATCAGCGCCGTCGTAAAGCCCTGCCGGGCGGCTTCTGCCAGCCGGCGCTCCATGCCGCTGACCCGACGCAGATCGCCGGCCAGCCCCACTTCGCCGATCATCACCGCGGTGGCCGGCAGCGGCAGGTTCGCGTATGCGGAAGCCAGTGCGACCGCAACCGCCAGATCCGACGACGGATCGGTCAGCCGCATGCCGCCCACGGTCGACAAGTACACGTCGTTGACGGCGATCTTGAGCCGCGCGTGCTTCTCCAGCACTGCCGCGATCATCGCGGCCCGCGCGTGGTCGATGCCGCTGACAGCGCGCCGCGGCGAGCCGCCCGTCGGTGTGGCCAGCAGTGCCTGAATCTCGCCGACAAGGGGTCGCTTGCCGTCGAGGGTCACGGTGATGGCGGTACCCGCGACGGGTTGCGGCCGTTGATCCAGGAAGAGGCCAGACGGGTCGGCGACACCCTCAATCCCGTTGTCTTGCAGGAGAAAGCAGCCAACTTCTTCTGCGGCGCCGAAGCGGTTCTTCACGCCGCGCACCATGCGAAGCAGCGAATTACGGTCGCCCTCGAAGTGCAGCACCACGTCCACCAGATGCTCGAGCGAGCGGGGGCCGGCAATGGCTCCGTCCTTGGTCACGTGGCCGATCAGAATCAGCGGGACGCCGGTGGTTTTCGCCGCGGCGGTCAGCGCGCTGGTCACCGCACGCACCTGCGTGACCCCGCCCGCAACGCCGTCGCTGTCGGAACTGGCCATGGTCTGCACCGAGTCGACGACGACCAGCGTCGGCCGCACCGCATCGATGTGGCCGAGCACCGCATGGAGGTCCGAGTCGGCGGCCAGGTACAGCTCGTCGTGACTGCAACCGGTCCGGTCGGCGCGCATCCGGATCTGGCCTCGCGACTCCTCGCCGGACACGTACAGGGCCCGCCGCCCGCCAGCCGCCCACTGGTGGGCAACCTTGAGCAGCAGCGTCGACTTGCCGACTCCCGGGTCGCCGGCGAGCAGGGTGACCGAACCCGGCACAACGCCGCCCCCCAGGACACGGTCGAGTTCGTCGATTCCGGTGGGGCAGTGCCGGGTTCCGTCAGGCTCGACCGAGCTGATCGGAATCGCGGCCGATGACGGGCTCACCACGGCGCGGTTGCCGCCCCGGACCGCGCTGAGCATCGTGACCTCGTCGACGGAGCCCCAGGTACTGCATTCCAGGCAGCGACCGACCCACTTGGCAGTGACGTGGCGGCATTCCGAGCAGCGATATTGCGAGCGTGCTTTGGCCACCCGCTGACCGTATCCGGCAGGGGTGACAGATCAGCGGAGGTTAGCGCTCTGAGCTTTCCGGCGCCGAAATCGGCACCGCCACGCTGACACGGCCGGCCTTCTCGAAGTCGAAGGTGAAGTCGTAATTCGGGCCGTTGGTGATCGGCTTGCTCAACGCGATGGTCGCCTTGAGCGTGTCGCCCGACTCGACCGCCTTGTCGGATCTCTTGGTCTGGCCGTTCTGACCGCCGACGAACAGCACACCGCTGGGGGGCAGGGTGGGATCGCCGGTGACGGTCACCTTGCCGATATCAGTGGTGATTCCGACCAATTTGTCGGTGATGTCCGGGGACTGGTTCACGGCAACGAGGACGAGGTCGACCGTCGCTCCCGGGCGTATGTAATCGCCGGTCTGCACTGCCTGAATGTGCACATTGCGCAAAGCGACGTTCTTGACCGTCGCCT
>CBAAAS010000451.1:0-3469 GCA_964658855.1 uncultured Mycobacterium sp. | reverse complement strand
CGACCGCTGCGGCCCCGCCCCGCCAGGTCGTGCTGCCATTCACTCTGACCGATCCCGATGGGGTGGTGGTGGACAAGACGGGCGCCGTCTACGTCGCCGACTCGGGCAACAACCAGGTGCTGAAACTGGCGGCGAACTCAAATGCCCCAACTCCTTTGCCGCTCAACGGTCTCAACACGCCGCTGCAGATGGCGCTGGATAAGGACGGCAATCTATTCGTCGCGGACCGCGGCAACGACAGAGTGGTCGAGCTGCGCGTAGCGGGATGTTCGGGATAGATCGGTTTCGACTCAGCGGCGTCGCAGCGCGATCACCCGGTTGGCCAGTGCGGCAACCAGATACACCACCGCCACCACGATGATCAGTGTCAGTGCCGCACCCCAGACCCTCAGGAAACCGGCATGTTCGGGGTTATTGAGTTCGGAGTAGATCAGCAACGGCAGCGACGCCATGTTGCCGTTGAAGATATCGAAGTTGATCGATCGGCTGTAGCCGACCAGCACCAGCACCGGCGCGGTTTCGCCCATCACCCGGGCGATCGACAGCAGGATGCCGGTGACGATGCCCGGCATCGCGATCGGAACGACGATGCGCATGATGGTCTTCCATTGGGCAATGCCCAAGGCGTAGCTGGCTTCTCGTAGGTCTTGCGGTACCAGCCTGAGCATCTCCTCAGTGGAGCGCACCACGACCGGCAGCATCAGCAAGACCAGAGCCAACGACACCGCGAAAGCGCTCTGCTGAAATCCCATCGTGGCGATCCACAGGCTGAAGATGAATAAGGCTGCCACGATCGAGGGCAGACCGGCCAGCACGTCGACCATGAAGGTGGTGAACCGGGCCAGCCGGCTGGATCGATATTCGGCCAGATAGACCGCGGTCATGAAACCCAGTGGGACAGCGATGATTGCCGCGACACCGGCCTGCACGATGGTGCCATACAGCGCGTGGTACACGCCGCCCGCGAAATGCTCCGGTAGCACGCCGCGCAGCGAGTTGCTCCACCAGTTGGGCTGCACGATCGCATATGAGCCGCGCTGGATGACGATCCACAACAGCCAGACCAACGGAACGAGTGCAATGGTAAACGAGAGAACGAAAAACGTTGCTGCGGTGGCGTTCTTGATCCTGCGTCGGATACTGACTGGCTGAATTGTCGATGCCTTGACCGGTAGCTCGAGTGTCGGTGCGTTCATGCCTTGACCGATCGGCCGACGATCGCGCGCGCGACGGCATTGACGATGAAGGTGAGGACGAACAGGACGAAGCCCGCCGCTATATAGGCACCTGTGGGTAGCGGATCGCTGAACTCACTTGCTGCCGAAGCGATTTTGGATGCGAATGTGTAACCACCGTCGAAGAGCGACCAGTGTCCGGCCGAGGCGGACGCGCGCAGGATGATCAGAACGGCCACCGTTTCGCCCAGCGCGCGGCCCAGTCCGAGCATCGACGCGGCCACCGCGCCGCTGCGGCCGTACGGCAGCACGGTCATCCGCACTACCTCCCATTTCGTCGCGCCGAGCGCTTGCGCGGCTTCGGTGTGAGTGGTCGGGGTCTGCCGAAACACTTCTCGCGACACCGAGGTGATGATGGGCAGGACCATCACGGCAAGTACGACACCGGCGGTGAAAATGTTGCCGCCACCGGCCAACGACACGTCGCCGGCCTTGAACGGAAACAGCCACCCCAAGTTGTGGTTGAGCTGGGCCTCGATCGGCGCGAGTTGTGGGGCCAGAACGAAGATTCCCCAGAGCCCGAAGACGATCGACGGCACCGCGGCCAGCAGGTCGACGATTGCGCCGAAAGGACGGGACAACCTCGCCGGCGCGTACTGAGTCAGGAACACCGCGATCCCGATCGCGATCGGCACCGCGAGCGCCATCGCCCACAGCGAACTGAGCACCGTCACCATGAACAGATCACGGATGCCGAACGCCAGGTTGTGGCTGTCGGTGGTCTTGAACTGCGCGCTGGTGAAGAAGTTCGCGTGGTTGGCACGCAGCGCCGGGATGGCTTGGACCAGAAGGAATATGGCAATCAGGCCGATCACGATGGTGATCGTCGAAGCGGCAAGGGCGGCGACCGACTTGAACAGCCGGTCGCCCACCCGTGCCCCAGTTGAGTCGCTGGCCCGCAGCTCGGGCACCGTCGCGGTCGACATGATGGACCTGATCAGGAGATAGCGTTGACCGCGGTCGACAACCTCGACTTGAAGGCGTCCGGAATGGGGACGTATCCGTTGTCCGCCAAGCCATTCTGGCCTGGACCGATGGTGGCTTGCAGGAACGCCTTGACCGCCGTGCCGATCTGACTGTCCGAATACTTCGAGCAGACAACCTCATAGGTCGCCAGCACGATCGGGTAGGCGCCCGACTGGGTGGGCTTGTAGAACGACAGCGTGTCGAGGATCAGATCGTTGCCCTGTCCTTTGATCTTCGCGGCGGCGATGGTCTTGCCGACCGAGTCGGCGCTGATCGCCACCGGGTCGGGGCCCGCGGAAGTGACGATTTTCGCCACGTTCAGTTTCTGCGCCTGCGCGAACGACCATTCGTTATAGGTGATCGAACCCGGGGTGTTCTTGATCGCGGCCGACGTTCCGTCATTGCCCTTGGCGCCTTCGCCGACACCGCCGTTGAACGACTTCCCGCTGCCCTTGCCCCAGGCACCGTCGGAGGCGCCATCGAGATACTTCTGGAAGTTGTCCGTCGTTCCCGACTGATCGCTGCGGAACACGACATGGATCGGCAGGTCCGGCAGCGGCGTGCCTGCGTTGAGCGCCGTGATCGCCGGGTCGTTCCAATTCTTGATCGTCCCGTTGAAGATCTTGGCCGCGGTCGTCCCGTCGAGATTCAACGAGGTGACGCCGTTGACGTTGTAGGTTACCGCGATAGGGCCGAACACCACCGGCAGATCCCAGGCCGGTGAGCCGCAGCGCTGCTGCGCCTTGCCATGCTCGTCATCACTCAGTGCTACATCGGAACCACCGAAATCAGTTTGGTTACCTGTGAATTCGTTGATTCCGGCGCCCGAGCCGTTGGCGGTGTAATTCAAGGTCTGACCCGAGCACGCCTGCTCGAATGCGTTGACGAAGCGGGCCATCGCGTTGGCCTGAGCGGTCGATCCGCTGGCTTTGAGGGTCGGCTTTCCGCCGCAATGCACATTCGCCGACGCACCGGACGTCGCCCCGCCTTCACTGGCGGTGTTGTTGTTTCCGCAGGCGGATAGCAGGAGTGCGCCGGTAGCGAAAATGCCCACCGCAGCGCCAAATTGGTTGAATCTCAAATCAGTTCCTTTGAACGGTCGGGCTGTTGGCAACTTTTACCGCGCCGCCGGGCCGGCGCGGGCCACACACCACCCCGACATACGGAAGCGTGGCTGTTCTGCACAAACGCAGTGAGAACTCGAGGTAAACAATCCGCCTCACCAAGCCGAACGTAGCATCGGCATTTAGGAGCCAGCTATGGACGCG
>CBAAAS010000450.1:0-3494 GCA_964658855.1 uncultured Mycobacterium sp. | reverse complement strand
TGCTCGGCGAGCTGATTGATCAGGGCGTGCTCGACGGCCGGCTGCTGACGGCGAAAACCCTCCCAACGCTCCAACACGGTCAGCCGCTCCGGTGTCGTCAGCACGCCGAACGTCAGATCCAGGGCGCGCTTGTAGTCGGCCTCGAGCGCGTCGAGAACCTCGACGATCTCCTCACGACTACTAGAACGCATGTTCGAATTGTAGCGAGCTGGTCCGACAAGTTTGCAGTGTGGAACCAAAGTGACACAAGTGATTTGAGCCCTTGGGAGCTAGAGCGTGAAACTCAAGTGACGCAAATGGTTTCGGCTGCTTTGCAGCGGTCGATCAGTATCTCGGCCAACAGTCGAGGTTCGCTGATCATCAGGTCGTGGCACGTGTCGACGGGGATTAGCGTCTGCACGCCGCCCAACGCGGCGATACTGCGCAACTGGGTGCCGCGAAAGAGCGCATGATCGCGCAAGGTCAGGATCCAGGTCCGTGGAACGTCGTCAGGCAGGTCGCTGCGATCGACTGGCTCGGCGATGATCGTCGTAGCCTCGGTGTGAACCCGCGACATCGTGAAGCGGCGCTGCGCACGAGTCATGCCATTGCAGAAGATCAAGGCGCTCAGCACATTCGGCATCGTCGCGGGAGGCTTGCGTAGCTGGACAGCCCGCCGCACATACCAGGCCAACGGTCCAACGAGGGTGTCGACGATCGCGGTGCCCTGCACGGGCAGGCAGGCCGCCGCCAGGATCATCTCGCGCACCCGCGAGCGCCCCAGCGCCGCGACAATTCCCGGCACGGTCAGGCCTGCGAGCGAGTGCCCCACCACGATCACCTCGCGCAAACCCGCGTTCTCGATCTGTTCGACCGCCGACCGCACGCACTCGGCGATGGTGACCGTAGTCAGATCGCCCGGTGTCGCCCCGTGGCCGGGCATGTCCACGGCCAGTACCGACAACTCCGGTGCCAACTGGCGCAGTTCGTCGATGGTGAGATCCCAGCAATCCGCCGAGTGCTGACCGCCGTGAACGAGAACCAGCGCCGGCTTGCTCAGATTATTTCACCCCGAAATCGATGATGCCGCGGACGATCTCGCCGTTGAGCAGGTCGGCGTAGGCGTCGTTGATGTCGTCGAGGCGGTATCGCCGGGTGATCATCTCGTCGAGCATCAGTTGGCCGGTCTGATAGAGCCGGGCCAGCCGGTCGATATCGGCCTTCGGATTGCATGAGCCGAAGATCGTGCCCGCCAATGTCTTGTTCATCAGGATGAATTCCTGCAGGTTGATCTTGACCGACTGGGTCAGCTGCGACGTCATCCCGGTGAGCACGCAGGTTCCGCCCTTGCGGGTCAGCGCCACCCCATCGCGGACGTCTTCGCGGCTCATCAGCGACGGTGACACGACCACCGCATCGGCCATCAGGCCGTAGGTCAGACCCCGCACCAAGTCCATGGCCTCTTCGGCTGACGCGGCGCTGTGCGTCGCACCGAACCTCAAGGCCGACTTCTGTTTGAACTCAACGGGATCGACAGCGATGATCTGGGCAGCGCCGTTGATTCGCGCGCTTTGTATCGCCGCGGTGCCGATGCCGCCGACGCCGATCACCACGACGGTGTCGCCGGCGCGCATGTTCGATCGGTTGGATACCGAGCCGTAGCCGGTCGGGATCGCGCACGACAGTAGCGCGCTCGGCGCCAGCGGCAGATGTTGCTCGATCTTCACCAGCGATTTGGTGGATGCCACAGTATGTTCGGCGAAAGTCCCGACCTTGGCGATGTGGCCCAGGTCCCGGCCGTCAGCCGTGTGGTGACGGAACGTGCCGTCCGTGGGCATGCCCGGGACCATCGTGAAAGCACCGACATCGCAGATATATTCCGCACCGGTTGCGCACCAACGACACTGACCGCAGACCGCGATGAATGACATCACCACGTGATCGCCCGGTGCGAACTCCGTGACGCCCTCACCGACTTCCTGCACGATGCCCGAACCTTCATGCCCACCGATCATGGGGAACATGGTGGGCAACCCCATCGAACGCATCACGTCGTTGGGCGCGGACATGTCGCCTTTGAGGATGTGATCGTCGGAATGGCACAAGCCGGCGGCGGCCATCTTCACCAGCACCTCGCCGGCCTTCGGTGGATCCAGTTCGAATTCCTCGACAGACCACGGCCCGCCGACGTCGTGCAGGATCGCTGCGCGGCTTTTCACGACACCGGTGTGAAGGTCACGGGCAGACTGTTCGGCGAGCGGAATGTGACCCCGACAATCCGAGTCTCGTCGTCGGGCTCGAGCGTGAGGTTTTCGACCCGGTCCAGCAGGCTGTCGAGCATCACCCGGGTTTCCAACCGGGCCAAGTGCATACCCAGACACATGTGGATGCCGCCGGCAAACGCGATGTGCGCCTGGCGCGGCCGCAGGATGTCAAAGGTGTTGGGGTCCTTCCACCGACTCTCGTCCCGGTTGGCCGAGCCCATGCACATGTCGATCTGGGCGCCGGCGGGGATGGTCTTACCGCCGATTTCGACGTCCCGGGTCGTGGTGCGCATGACCATGGTCAGCGGGGTCTCGACCCGCAGTCCCTCTTCCATGGCGGCCGGGATCAAGGACCGATCCTGCTGCACCATCGCCAGCTGGTCTGGATGGGTCAGCAACAGATAGAGCAGATTGCCTGACGAGCGGTAGGTGGTCTCCAGACCCGCAGGCAGCAGCAGCCGCAGAAACGCGATGATCGCCTCGTCGTCGAGCTTCTCGCCGTCGATTTCCGCGGTGCACAGATCACCGATGATGTCGTTGGTCGGTTTCTTTCGTCGCTGCTCGACCTGGTCGGAGAAGTACGTGTGCAACTCGGCGGCTGCGACCAAACCCGCCTCGATGTCGGTCTGTATCGAGATGAGGCCGAGCGACAGTCGGCGGAACATTTCGAGGTCCTCGCGGGGCAACCCGAGCAGTTCGGAGATGATCCGGGTGGGAAACTCGAACGTCAGCGCCTTCACCAGGTCGGCGTGCCCGTCAGATTTGATTTCGTCGACCAGCTGATTGCAGACCGGCCCGATTACCGACGGTTCCCACCGCTCCAACGCGGTGGCGCGGAAGGCCTTGGCCACCAGGCTGCGGTGGTCGTGATGTTCCCTGCCCTCCATCGCCAGGATGGTGTGGCCCATCACCAAACCGATCGTCTTGTCGTAGGCGGCAGAGGTGAAGGCCTTCTCGTCGCGGAAGGCCTGGAAAACCCCGTCGTAACCGAACAGCACCCACTCGTCTTCGGGCTTCAGTTCCGGCGGCAACATCTCAATGTCCATGAAGGTGCCGTGGAACACCGGGTCGGTGTGCCGCATGTATTCGAAGAACGGGTAGGGACTGGTCTCGCCGGTGGTATCGAGGACGACGGGCTGATCCCCAACATCGGTGTGGTCGGTGCGCAGCGTCATTGCCGCTCCTTCGTGTTTGGGAATCTCGCTATCATAGTATAAATAGCAACGACGCCCAATGGCTTGTGGCGGTTAC
>CBAAAS010000449.1:0-3495 GCA_964658855.1 uncultured Mycobacterium sp. | reverse complement strand
CGCTGATGATGTGGCATTTCGTCGAGGAGATCGAACACCGCAGCTCCGGCCTGATGCTCTACCGCCATATCTGCCCCGACCCGTGGTACCGGACCAAGCATATCCGCGACACCTTCAGCCATGTCGCCGCGGTATCCGAAGCGATAGCAAAGGTTTTCGACGAGGTCGTTCCATTCGAGGACCGCGGCGCCTCGGCGCAGGAACTGCTGTCGATCTCGCTGCTCTACGGCGAGTTCACCTTCCGCGGCCCCGGCGGCCGGCGCCGGCGTGCCCGCCGTCGTGGTCCGCCGACGCTGTTCAGCAGCGTGCCCACTCGCCAACTGCTGGCGATGGTGTGGCGGCTGCTGTTGTCGCAGGCGCCGCATCACGACCCGGCCGACCAGCCGCTGCCGGACTGGGCCGACACCTGGATGCGGGAATACGCTCTCGGTCGTGACATGACCACCTTTTATCCACTCGGAAGGTAAACGATTTGCTGTCAACGAATTACGGCGCCCTGGTGCCCGAGGATGAGCTGCTCGCCCACCAGATCGTTGACACTTTCGCCACGGTCAGCCAGTCGGATCCGTCGTGGACGGAGAAGATCTGGACGATCGCCCACGCCCGCGACAACTCGCTGCAGGTGGTCCTCGGAATCGGGAAGTACACCAACCGCGGCGTTTTCGACGGCGCCGCCGGCGTGTGCCGCGGCACCGAACAGTGGACCGTGCGTGCGGGCCGGCGGCTGTCGTCGGCGCCGGCCGCCACCGAGGTGGGGCCGATCCACTATCAGGTGGTCGAGCCGCTGCGGGCCATCCGCGTGAGCCTGGACCCCAACGAGCACGAGCCGATCGCCTTCGACGTGATTCTGCGCGGCCGCTTCGACGCGGCGCTGGAAGACCCCTGGCCTGACCGCAGCCCGGACGGTTACCGGGTGTCCCACAACATCCTGCGGTACCACCAGATCGGGGTCGCGTCCGGTTGGGTCGAGGTCGAGGGCGAGCGTACGGAAATCATGGACGACCAATGGATTTCGATCCGCGATCACTCCTGGGGTCTGCGGCCCGGAATCGGCAAACCGATACCTGGACTGCCGCGGGGGAGTCGCAAGATCAAGCAGATGTTCATGACCTGGCTGCCGATGACGCTGACCCGCCCGGACGGCTCGGTCTACTCGCTGTTCGTCATGTATCAGGAGGAGCGCGGCGACGGGTTCACCGAAATACGTTGTCAGGCTGAACAACAGAACCCCGACGGTTCGTCGCACCGCTTTCCGTCGGTCGAACAGGACATGCACTTCGAGGACGGCAACCGGCGATTCACGCACGGGACCATCACCCTGATCGACACCGACGGGTCCAAGCGGCCACTGACAATCACCGCGGCCGGGCCCGGCGGCTTTCATCTCGGCACTGCCGGCTACTACGGCTGGAACGACTGGGTCTACGGCCAGTGGGTCGGCGACCTCAAGGTCGAGGGCAGTCACGTGACCGATTGCGACAAACCGGAAAACGCTCGAGAATTGCATCAGTTGCGAGATTTGTTGGTGCGCATCGATGATCCGGTCGGCGGCGGCACCGGCCTGGGCAACGCCGAGACCTTCGCCTTGGGCGCCTTCCCGGAGCGCGGGCTCACCGCGGAGAACTCGTTTCTCTGAGCGGAGATCCTCGACGGCCGTTGTCGCGGGTGTCCTTCTAGTCCGGACCAGAGTAGTGTTGGCGCGGTCTTGACGACGCGCCAAGCGAGCCCGTTTTGGTGTTGTCGTCGGCTAGGGTCGGTCGCTTTGCCCGCAAATATATTGACGACTGTCAAGTCATCGGCAGTCGGCGCGTTACGGCTTCTCATGGAGAAGCCGACGACTGATGCGCCGACCCTGTCGTTCGTTGTCATCGAGCCAACCGAGCAGATCCGGCCGCTCGGAGTCGGCCCGCCATTTTGGGCCGAGATCGACCGGTACGACCCGTCGTCGCAAATTCACCGCGCGACGGTCCTGGCACCCGGCGGCCATCGCGAACTCGCCGCACTGATAGCGCAGCTGAGCTCAGAACCACGTCTTCATCGCGAAATGCTTTGGGAGGCATGGAGTATCGACGGCCTCTCGGGTGGCCGGTGGGCGTTGGTGGTGCGACTGTCGCCGGTGCTCAACGAGCGAGGCGTCGCCGCAGCGGCCATCTGGTCCCGGTTGTTGCACTCCGGTCCGCACCACGGCGGCGGCGACGATCAGCCGGAGCAACCGGGTCCGGTCACACCTGCGGTGAGTGAATTGGCCACCGAGGTGATCACCGAGATCCTCGAATTCCAGTTCAAGGCCCTGTTCCTGGTGGCCGAAACCGTGAGCGGCCTACTGCGCTCGGCATGGGAACAGCTGGGCGAAATATACTTTGGCGGCGAACATGAGTCGGCGCCGGCGGCGGGGTCATCGACGCGTGAACCGCTTCCGCTCAACGCTTTCACCGCACCCCTGACCGAGCGGCGGGCCGTCGCATTCGCTTCGGTGTGGCAAGCCGACCTCGAGACGGTCAGCACCGCGTTCGGCGGCGACGTCACCAATGTCCTGCTGGCCGCCTGCACCCTGTCGCTGCGAGCTTGGCTGCAACGCCACGGCACCGTGCCCGACGAGCCGTTGGTGATGTGGATGCCGCTCACACAGTCGGGCGCGATCGGCCAGATTCGCGTCCCGGTGCAACTCAGCGATCCGATCGAAGTGTTGACCAACCTGCACACCGCCACCGAGCGGATGAGCACCGCGCAGTCGCACGATGACGAAAGAGACTATCTGACAGTCGATGTCAGAGCGATCGCGTCGCTGGTCCCGTCGACCGTGATGGACGCAGGCAGGCGACTCCTCAGGGGACTGGATGTGCGGCGACGGCTGACGCCGACCACGCACGGCAGTGTCTATTCGATTCCGGCAAAACCGCTGCACACATACTGTGCCGGCGCCGAGGTCGTCGGTATGCATACGGTGACGCCGCTGGTAGAGGGTTCCGGGTTGACGATTACGCCGACCAACCACAGCGAGGAGATGCATCTGAGCGTATGCGTCTGCCCCGACAACGTGCCCGCGGTCGACGAGATCGCGACCGGAATCGTCGACGCGGTCGGCATTTTGGTGGCGGCCGCGCGCAAATCACCTCGCGGACAAGGTCGTTCGGTCGTTACCGAGATGACCGCACACGCGAACAAGCGCGGGCAGGCCCGCGGTTAGTCGTGCAGTAAGCAGTCGACCGACAAATCGTTTTTCGGCGTCGCCGCCGACATCATGATGTCATGCGCATGTTCGGATTCGGTGCGACTCGGTACCACCAGGAGAACGAGCTTGGCGCGATTGGCACCTACGATTTCAACGGTGTTGTTCTGCTGTTGGTAAAAGCCGCTGAGTCGGACCGTGTCACCGCCCGTTGGGAAAGTGGCTGGCGCTGCGGCCCAGTCGGCAAAGTTGTAGGTGACGTGATCGATCGGGCCGAGTCTTACCGACAGCACCGCCAGTAAATCAGGGAGTTCGACCGGAAGATC
>CBAAAS010000448.1:0-3504 GCA_964658855.1 uncultured Mycobacterium sp. | reverse complement strand
AGTACTACCTGGCTAAGCGGGTGCCCCGATGAGAGATCCGGTCTAACCGAGGCCCTTCGCGAAACCGCTGAGATCGCGGACGCTGGCGGCGAAAACATCGGGCATCACGCCCGCCAACAACATGTCACCGCCGTGGCACGTTCCCGCCACCACTCGGCCCACGGCGGGCACGCCTGCCCGCACCAGACGCCGGTAGTAGTCCAAGCCTTCGTCGCGCATCGGGTCGAGCTCATTCACCGAAATCACATGCGGCGGTAGACCGCTCAGGTCATCGGCGGTTGCGACACCGGCGAAACAGGTGGGGTCGTTCGCGTGCTCACCCTCGGGGTCGTAGATCGAGCCGAGGAGCTCTGCCTGCTGAAGGTTGATGAAGTATCCGTCGCACTCACGCAGTGACGGCAATTCATCGGGAGGCTCGTGCCACCGGTTGGAGATGTACGGGCATTGCGCGTAGAGCCCGGCGATCTCGGGTAACCACCCTTCCCGCTTAGCCTTATGCCCCACCGTGAGAGTGAGATTGCCCCCGCCCGACTCGCCGGAGACGATCAGGTGGCTTACCCCGAGTTCGGCGCGATGCGCCGCGACCCATCGCACTGCTGACGCGCAGTCGTTCAGGCCGGCCGGAAACGTATGCGGGCCAAGCTTTCCCCCGGAGTTGCGGAACTCGACTCCGATGACGACGAGGCCGGTAGCCGCCAGGTATTCCCGGATTCGCGAGTACATCGTGTCGGCGGCGCTGGCGATGGCCATGCCGCCACCATGAAGGTGCACCACCGCCGGCAGCGAACCGTCGTCGATGTCCGGGCGACTGATGTACAGCGTGACGTCGTTGCCGTCCTCACCCGTGATCGTCGTCGTCGTGGTGGTGACGCCATCCGCGTCGGGAACACCTGGCGCGAAGGCGTCGAGCACGGCGCCAATGCCCGCCTCGCACATCTCCGCATACGCGAGACGTTCCTCCAGCGGCGCATCGATGGTGAGCGGCACGACGGGCATGTTGGCGTCGATCCCGAACTGCGCGAGCGCCTCGACCATTCGCGGGTCCGACCGGGGATCGGTTCCGATCGAACAATCCGGATCGGCGAGACGACCGTGAGCCATGTGGCGACGGTACATCGACGTGCCCGCGCAGACCGGCCGTTAGTCCAGATGCATTAGCCCGGTGATCGGTCCCGTTGCGGTCAGATCGACGGCAGGATTTCGACCAACCAGTTCGCGCCGGTGGCCCCCGACGAGCTGAGGCCGTCGCCGAATACGGCACCCAGGTCGAAGCTGCCGACATTGTCGAGCATGTTGGCGCCGGCTAACACGTGGTCCAAATTGCCGAAGGCAGAGGCAATGTCGTAGTTCCCGAGATCAGCGCTCGTGCCACCAGCACTGGCCGTGCTGTCACCGAACACGAGCGCTTCATTGCCATTGCCCCAGTCCGCGTCGGCGGTGCCGCCAGTGCCGGTGAGGTTGAACACCGAGGCCAACTCAGAGTTTCCGTTCTCGGCCTCAGCGGTGGTACCGGCGCCGTTGACTATGGCCGAGTCGTAGTTGCCATCCTCAGCGAAGGCACTGCTGCCGGCGCCGGTGGCCGAAGTCATCTCGCCGGTCCCGTTATAGGAGTCGGCATCGGCACCGGTGCCGTTGGCGTATGCGGACATGAAATCACCGTGCGTGGCGGAAGCGTCTCCGCCGTTACTCGCGTAAGCGGAGTTCCCATTGCCGCCGTACGCGTCCGCGAAACCGCTATTGGCTATTGCGGATTCGAAGTTGCCGGTCGTAGCGGTTGCGTCACCCCCGTTGGTGGCGAAGGCGGTGTTCAAATTTCCTCCGTAAGCGTCCGCCGTCGTCTCGGTGTCATTAGTTCCGACGGCGATAGCCGACTCCAGGAGGCCGCCGGTCGCCGATGCGTAGCTTTGAGCGCCGATCGCGATCGCAAAGTCCCCGGGGTCGGAGAACGCGGTGGCAGTGCCCTCATGTAGCAGGGTGACTCCGTCGATGGAGATGGCAATGTTCAGGTCGGGCGTCGTCAGGGCATCTGGCGTGACGTTGGCGAGCGCGCCGACTGCGTCCGCGGCCGCGTCCTGGTCAGTCGAGGTCAGCAGCACGTCTGCGACCTTGACGCTGGGCGAGGCGGACAGGTCGACCAACAACGCCGCAGCGGCAGGCAAAGCGATCAGGCCAGCGCTCATGACGGTGATACCGGCGACGACGGAAGGACGTGGGGTTGCTCGATGCATGATCGGATCTCTCGCTCGGGACGGCGGGCTCACCATAAAGTCACCTATGACGATGCTTAAGAAAACCTGAGTGACTCAAGGCTCGGGCAGCAGAACGGAACGGTCAATAAGGGGTTTCCCTACACTTTCGGCGAAGCGGGCGGAGGCGACCGGAGGGCTTACGACTAAGGCCGCGACCACCGAAATATGGGGCAATTGCCCGATGCGCAGGCACGTCCTCCCGAGCAGGCTGGACATGCTGGCAGGAGTCCGCCGGCCAGCAGGACCTAAGGGAAGTCCCATGGTGAATGTGCGTGGTATCGCCTGGCTCGGCACGCTGGCAACGTTGGGAGTCGGAGCGGCAGCAGCGTTGTCGACCGGGCCGGCGTGGGCCGATTCTTCGTCAGACTGGTTGTCGTCAATCGACGGCGCTCTGGCCGGCGCGGCCCTGCCGGCAGCACCGGATCTGAACCTGGCCATCTCGTTCGACGGCATGTCGCTGGTCCAAGACGGCAACGCGACCGCTACTACGGCAAGCGGGGAATTCGGCTTGGCGATCGCGTACGGCGATGGCGCCTCGGCGACAGCCGAGGGCGGTACCGGCAACTACGCCCTCGCCGACGGCACCAACGCTGTGGCTGCGGCGGGCGGGGCCGCTGGCTCGACCGGCAACAACTTCAATAGCGCCATCGATATCGGCAACAACGCTGACGCGGTCACCGTCGGTGATGACAACGGCGCCTACGCCGGCGCAGGCAGCCTTCTCGGTGACGAGGGCGGCACCGGGAGTGGCAGCTACAACACCGCCATCGACATCGGCAACAACGCCGGCGGCACCCTCGAAGATGGCGCCCACGCCGGCGCCGGTGGCCTGGAAGGATTGGGCGACGACGGCAACCACAATTTCGCCATCGACATCGGCAACAACAGCAACGGGACCGGCCAAGGCGCCGATGCTGTCGGCGGCGACTACAACAGCGGCAGTTACCTGGGCAACATCGACATCGCCGACGGCTCGAATGGCCATTTCGCCTATGCGGGCTTTGGCGACGGCAACATTGCCAATGTCGTCGGCGACAACAGCTACGCGTTCTCCGGCGGCGGATTTGACCCGGCAGTGGTCGGCAACGACAACATCGCCTCCGTCTTCGACCCCTTCGGCACCCTGGGTAGCACTGCCGTCGCGGGCGAAGGCTTCGACATCCCCGGCAATTTCGATCTCGCTGCCGTCTTCGGCGACGGCTTTGATACGTTCCCGGGGGCAACCGGCGGCAATTTCCTGGTCGAGATCCTGCCG
>CBAAAS010000447.1:0-3509 GCA_964658855.1 uncultured Mycobacterium sp. | reverse complement strand
TCAGCGATGACGAATGGCGCAAGAAACTCAATCCGCAGGAGTTCGACGTACTGCGTCGCGCCGGTACCGAGCGCCCGTTCGTCGGTGAGTACACCGACACCAAGACCGAGGGCGTCTATCAGTGCCGGGCCTGCGGCGCCGAGCTTTTCCGCAGCACGGAGAAGTTCGAATCTCACTGCGGCTGGCCGTCGTTTTTCGATCCGGCGGACTCCGACGCGGTGATCCTGCGTCCCGACCATTCGTTGGGTGGGAACCGCGTCGAGGTGTTGTGCGCAAACTGCCACAGCCACCTGGGCCATGTATTCGAGGGCGAGGGTTATCCGACGCCGACGGATCAGCGTTACTGCATCAACTCGATTTCGCTGCGCCTGAACCCTTCCTGACGTTTGCCCCTCACTGCCGATCCCGGACTGCTCGACGACCCTGTCCGGCACGCGCTCACTGGACCGCATCGCCATTTCGCGATCGCGTCCCAGGGCCCCGCGCGCGCCTACCGATACCGGGCCGATGTGGCGCCCTTCGCCGCCCTGCGCGATGTCGCGGATCCTGCGGCCTGGCATGAACTGGCCGGACTGTGCGGACCCGGTGGACGTGCGGCCCTCGAGTCTCCGGCAGTGATCACCGCCCCGAAGGGTTGGACGGTGGCTACCGTGTTCCCGGTCGCGCAGATGATCGCACCCAGGGACGGACTCACAATCGGCGCGGCACCAACATCGGTCGAACCTGTTATCCCACTTGGCCTAAACGACGCGGCCGAGATGATGGACCTGGCCGAACTCACTCATCCAGGCCCATTCGCGACGTCGACCGTTGAGCTGGGCGGCTACCTCGGAGTACGACTCGAGGGTCGACTTGTCGCGATGGCCGGGCGTCGGCTGCACCTGCCGGGCTGGATTGAGATCAGCGCGGTGTGCACCCACCCGGACCACCGTGGCCAGGGTCTGGCCCGGTTGCTGATCACCAAGCTCGAAACAGCGATCCGCCGACAGGGCCACCGGGCGTTTCTGCACGTGCTGCACGAGAACACCGGTGCCATCGCGCTTTATCGCGAGCTGGGCTTCACCACGCGCGCGGACATGACGATGACGGTAGTGCGCTCGGAGTCTTAGTCCACCCGGGTGGCGTGCACTTCCCAGAACGGTGCATGCGCACGCCCGTTGGTCAACCACGGCTCCATCGCCCGGAAGCGCTCGGCCACCGGCTTCATCTGCTCGGCGCGCTCAGGATCACGCTGCACCATCCGGTCGAAATTCTCCGCGCTCATGTTGATCTGGTACGTCGTCGGTCCGAGATAGGTGATCTCCCAACCGGCGTCGGGGAAGACCGTCCGGAAGTCGTCCTCGGACAGCGACCGCGGCATGTAGAACCCATTGATGTTGCCGATACCGAATTCGAACATGAACAGCCGCGCCCCTGGTTTGGTGGCGCGGTGCAAGGCTCGGGCATAGGACTTCTGCAGCTCCCGATCTGTCGAAAACGTATGGTAGAAAGCACAATCCACCACTGTGTCGAAATGGTTGTCCAAGCCGTCGAGCTTCATGGCGTCGGCGAGTTGAAAGTTGACCGTCACCCCGGCCTTGCGGGCATTGTCGCGGGCCCGCTCCAGCGCGGTCTCCGATCCGTCAATTCCGGTGGCCGAGTAGCCCTTTGACGCGTAATAGATGGCGTGATGTCCAGGCCCGGTGCCCGGGTCGAGGACCTCGCCTTTGATCGCACCCAGCGCGACCAGTTGCTGCACCACCGGCTGTGGACCGCCGATGTCCCACGGCGTGGCGGCCGGCAAACCGTGCGTGACGGAGGCGTCGCGGTACATCTCCTCGAAACGAGTGGGATCGCTTGGATCGAACGTTGTCATTTGGCGCCGCTCCTCCTGGCCTTTCTGAATCGCGCTGCCCTGTCGATCGTCGACGGCGAGGTTGTCATTTCTCCCCCTTCATCGTCAAGTTACTCAGGGCAGCGAGTTGACCAGCTGTTCGACCGGCACCCGCGGCCCGGTGAAGAACGGCGTCTCCTCGCGGGTGTGCCGACGCGCGTCGGTGGCCCGCAGTTCCCGCATCAGGTCGACGATGCGATGCAGTTCCGGCGCCTCGAACGCCAGCAACCACTCGTAGTCGCCGAGCGCGAACGCCGGCACGGTGTTCGCCCGAACGTCCTTGTATTCGCGGGCCGCCATACCATGCTCGGCCAGCATGCGCCGTCGTTCCTCGTCGGGCAGCAGGTACCACTCGAGCGATCGCACGAACGGGTAGACGCAGATGTAGGCGCCCGGCTCCTCACCAGCCAGGAACGCCGGGACGTGGCTCTTGTTGAATTCGGCGGGCCGATGCAGCGCCACACTGCTCCACACCGGCGTCGACGCCTGGCCCAGCGCGGTGGTCCGGCGGAAGTCGGAATAGGTGGCCTGTAACGCCTCGACGCGTTCGGCGTGCGTCCAGATCATGAAGTCGGCGTCGGCCCGCAGGCCCGCGACGTCGTAGAGGCCGCGCACCACGACGCCGTGCTCTTCGCGCTGCTTGAAGAAGGTCGCAGTTTCGTCGACCACCTGTTCCCGCTGGTCACCCAGCGCGCCGGCGCGCACCGAGAACACCGAGAACATCAGGTAGCGGACGGTGGAATTCAGGGCGTCGTAGTCCAGGCGGGCCATGAGATCTATCGTGCCACGGGCGTTTCGACGGCACGGACGGCGGCATTGGCGGCCCGCCCGGCCGCGCCGATGCAGGCCGGCACCCCGATCCCGTCGAGGTAACTGCCGGCTACCTGGCACGTCGGCGGTAGGCCGGCCCGTAGGTCGGCGACAAGGTCGCGATGACCCGGCCCGTATTGCGGCATCGCATCCGGCCAGCGCTGCACATGGACGTCCACCGGTTCGACCGTGAGATCGAAAACGGTGGCCAGATCCTCCAGCGCCCAGGCCAGTAACTCTTCGTCGGATGAGCGCGTTGCCAGGTCGTCGCCGAGGCGCCCGAATGAAAGTCGCACCAGCTCCACGTCGGTGCGCCGACCCCATTTCCGCGAGGACAGTGTTATTGCCTTGGCGCGCAACCGTTCTCCGCTGGCAACCAGCACGCCGGAGTTCTGCGGGAAGTCGATGCCGCGGGGTACCGCCATCGCGAGCACCGCCGAGGAGGCGCTGTCGATCCGGCCGGCTGCCGCCGCGGTGCGCGGAGCGACGGTGCCGACCATGCGGGCCAGTCGCGCTGGCGGGACGGCACAAATCACCGCGTCGGCGTGCCACTCGGCGCCGGCAGCATCACGCAGAGTCCAGCCTTGCCCGTCGGCGTCGATACCGTCGATCCCGGTCTGCACCCAGTCGATCCGGCTGCGGCGGACGAGTTCCTCGACCAGCACGGTGTATCCCCCGCCCACCGCGCCGAAGATCGGGCCGGCGGTGATGCTTGTCAGCGCTTGGCGGACCGCGTCGGTGAGACTCGTTGCGCCGGCGTCCAAACCCGCCGCCAGGGTCGGGGCCGCGGAGCGAAGGCCGATGGTCGCGGCCGATCCGGCATAGA
>CBAAAS010000446.1:0-3522 GCA_964658855.1 uncultured Mycobacterium sp. | reverse complement strand
TCTCCGGCTCGAACCGGCTCATCAGCACGAGGTGGTGGCGCATCAGCAGCGCGATGGTCGCGGTGGTGAAACCGGTGTTGTGCGACAGCGGCACCGGGACCAGCGTGATGTCGCCTTCTTGCGCGCCGAGCGGATAGCCGATGGCGGCCGGGATGCGGCTGTCGCCACCGGATTCGATCAGCTTGGGACGGCCGGTGCTGCCACCGGACCCCATTGCTTTCCACACCGGCGACACTGCTTCGGGTAACGCAGCATCGGACAACCCTGGGTCCGGCTCGAAACCAGCTGGCACACTTGGTATTTCGGCATGATCCCTACCGACCAACAACGTCGGTGGCCGCAATTCGAACAGGCCGGCCAGCTCGTTGTCGGGCAATCGTGAGGACAGCGGTTGCGGCACGGCACCAAGCTTCCAGCAGGCCACTGCGGCCTGGATCCACTCGATTCCGTTGGGCAGCAACATCGTCACGTAGTCACCGACGCCAACACCCCGCTCGGCGTACGCGCGTGCCAGCCGGTTGGTCGAACGATCGAGTTCGCCGCGGGTCAGCGTGCGGCCGTCGCAGGTGACAGCCGGCTCGTCGGGAGCGAGTGCGGCCAGCGCGGAGATCTGAGCGCCGATCGGCGGGATCGGCGCGGTCACGAGTAGGCGCCCTGCCGCTCAAAAATGCGACGCGGGTTGTCCACCAGCATCGTGTGCAATTGCTCGTCGGTGACCCCGCGTTCTTTGAGCGCGGGAATGACGTCGTTGTGGATGTGCAGGTAGTGCCAGTTCGGCGCCATTTGTGGCACCACCTCTTCGGGGATCGCGTCGAAGTAGCAATTGGCGTCGTGGGACAACACCATCTTGTCGGCGTGCCCCCGCTCGCACATCTGCGCGACGATGTTGACCCGGTCCTCGAACGGCGAGATCACGTCGAGTCCGAAACGGTCCATGCCGAGGTAGGAGCCGGGGGCGATCAGCTCTTCGAGATAGCCGATGTCGGTGCTGTCGCCGGAGTGCCCGATGATCACCCGGCTGAGGTCGACGCCCTCCTCCTCGAAGATTTTCTGCTGCTCGAGCCCGCGGCGAAGTCCGGCGTGGGTATGCGTGGAGATCGGCACCCCGGTGCGCTTGTGCGCCTGGGCGACCGCGCGCAGCACCCGCTCGACACCCGGTGTGACGCCGGGTTCGTCGGTGGCGCACTTGAGGATTCCTGCCTTGACGCCGGTGTCGGCGATGCCCTCCTCGATGTCGCGGACGAACATGTCTGCCATGATCTCCGGGCCGCCCAGCAGTCCGCCGGGACCCTCGTAGTGGAATCGGAAAGGGATGTCGTTATAGGTGTAGAGACCGGTCGCGACAACGATGTTGAGGTCGGTCGCAGCGGCGACCCGGGCGATGCGCGGGATGTAGCGGCCCAACCCGATCACGGTCAGGTCGACGATGGTGTCGACGCCGCGCGACTTCAGCTCGTTGAGTCGCTCGATGGCGTCGGCCACCCGTTTGTCTTCGTCGCCCCATGCTTCCGGATAGTTCATCGCTATCTCGGTCGTCATGATGAACACGTGCTCGTGCATCAGCGTGACGCCGATATCGGTGGTAGTTACAGGTCCCTGAGCGGTATTCACTGACGACACGTAGCCGACTCTAGGACTACGGCGGCGTCCGATGGTCCGGATCGGGGAGACAGGATCGAATCGGGAATTTGTCCGCTCCGACTCTTGCGAAGTGACGTGGCTCACCTTAAAGTGACCAGTGGTCATCCACCGGAGGAGGGCTGATGCCGACGGTCACCTGGGCTCGCGTCGATGCCACGCGACGGGCCGCAGTGATAGAAGCTGCGGAGGCGGAGTTCGGTGCGCACGGGTTCTCCGGCGGCAGTCTCAACGTGATCGCCCGGCGTGCCGGCGTGGCCAAAGGCAGCCTGTTCCAATACTTTGCCGACAAACGTGACCTTTATGCGTTCATCACCGACGTCGTCAGCCAGCGGGTGCGGGCATACATGGAGGACCGGATCCGTGAGCTCGATCCGAGTCGGCCGTTCTTCGAATTCCTGACCGACTGGCTTGACGTGTGGATCGCCTACTTCGCTGACCATCCGCATGAACGCTCGCTGCACGCGGCTGCCAGCCTGGAAGTCGACACCGATGCCCGGATCAGCGTGCGCAGCGTCATCCATCGCCACTATCTGGAAGTGCTGCGGCCACTGGTGCGCGACGCCCAGCTGCGGGGCGAGTTTCGCAAGGATGCCGACACCGACGCGTTGATGTCCTTGCTGCTGTTGATCTTTCCGCACCTGGCGCTGGCGCCCTACATGCGCGGGCTGGATCCAATCCTGGGTCTCGATGACCCCACCCCAGAGCAGCCCGCGCTGGCAGTCCGTCGTCTGGTGGCCGTGTTGACTGCGGCATTTGCCCCGATTCCCCAAGGCAGCAACAAGATTCAGCCACAAAAGATCTGAGGAGGTCTGATGACACGCACACATTCAGATTCACTGGCAGCCGGCGGTCTCAACTGGGACAGCCTGCCGCTCAAGTTGTTCGCCGGCGGCAATGCCAAATTCTGGAATCCCGCTGACATCGACTTCTCGCGCGACCGCGCCGACTGGGAGCTGCTGAACGACGATGAACGCGATTTCGCCACCCGGCTGTGCGCGCAGTTCATCGCCGGCGAGGAGGCGGTGACCGAGGACATCCAGCCGTTCATGTCCGCGATGCGCGAAGAAGGACGGCTCGGCGACGAGATGTACCTGACTCAGTTCGCCTTCGAAGAGGCCAAGCACACCCAGGTTTTTCGCCTGTGGCTCGACGCCGTCGGGATGACCGAGAACCTTCAGCCCTACCTGGAACCGCTGCCGGCGTACCGGACGATGTTCTACGACGAGCTGCCGGAGTCCCTCAACGCCTTGTCGTCCGATGCGTCACCCGCAGCCCAGATCCGGGCGTCAGTCACCTACAACCACGTCGTCGAGGGCATGCTGGCGCTCACCGGCTACTACGCGTGGCACAAGATCTGCGTCGAACGCGGAATCCTGCCCGGCATGCAGGAATTGGTGCGCCGCATCGGCGACGATGAGCGCCGCCACATGGCGTGGGGCACCTTCACCTGCCGTCGCCACGTCGCAGCCGACGATGCCAACTGGGGTGTGTTCGAGTCGCGGATGAACGACCTGATGCCGCTCGCGCTCGACGCCACCGCGCAGGGATTTGCGCTGTTCGACGTGCCGCCATTCAATCTGGTGCAGGACGAAATGATGCAGTACGCCGCCGACAAGGGCATGCGCCGGTTCGGCACAATCTCCAGCGCCCGCGGACGTCCACTCGCCGAGATCGACCTCGACTACTCGCCGGTGCAGCTGGAAGACACCTTCGCCGCTGAAGACGAGAAGGCGCTGGCGGGCGTCTAACTTCGTCGAGATCGACGCCAGCGCGAGAACGGTCGATAAGACCCCGCGTCAGCGTCGATCTCAACGCGTCTGTCTAGTGGCTGCGGCCCGCTGCGCCCGGCTTCGCCGCGCTTGCGACCGCCGCTGCGGCTAG
>CBAAAS010000445.1:0-3535 GCA_964658855.1 uncultured Mycobacterium sp. | reverse complement strand
GTGTTCGCGGACACCTAGCAGTCCCCTGTAGCTCAATTGGCAGAGCATTCGGCTGTTAACCGGAGGGTTGGTGGTTCGAGTCCACCCGGGGGAGCCAGTACTCCTAGTGACCGCCGAACAGGCCCCCAAGGCCCCCGCTGCTTTTGGTCGGCGTGCTCGACTTGCTCAGGTAATCCGGGCAGTAAGTGCTCGAGGCGAGCGCCGCGAATTTCATCGCACCGGCGCTGCTCAATCCGGGATTGAGCATGCTCAACTTGCTGACGACATCCGTTTCAGCTGCACCCTGGTTCATCATGTCGCAGGCGTACCTGCCGGCCGTGATGGCATCTGACCCGTTGCGGAAGGTCATGCCGGCCTTACTGAGCGAGTCGATGAAGTGCGCATCGGCGGCGGGGTCCGCCGGGACGGGGTCTGGCGGCGGGTCGGCCAGCGCCGGCACCGCCACGCCGACGGCTACCGCAATACCGACCAGACCGAGAAAAAGTCGCATCGAATCATTGTCAGCCACATCGACGCGATTGTCTCGTCGAATGTACTTCCTAGCGATGCGCTCAGCGGGCGCCGCCATTGGGACAAAGCATAGGGAAAACCCTTATTGACGCGGTTGCCCGCGTCGCACAGGCTGGTTTCAGCTTTCTCTCATGCTTTGTTAATCCGCAGCCGGCGTACGGCCGTCCCCACAGGCGCAGGAGCACTTGATGAATCAGAGTCGTCGATCCACCACCACTCGCCGCCGACTGGGCGCTGTCACGACAGGTCTTGGCGCCGCCGCCGGTGGTCTGTTGCTCGCCGCATTCAGTCAACTTGCTCTGGGGCCGACCGCACAGGCACAGCCAGATGACGCCTTCACCGAAATCACCGCCGCCGTCGAGGCCAGCATTGCCGATGGCACCGCCGACTACAACATGGGTGCAGCCGATTTTGCGAACGGCAGCACTGCATTCGCATTGGCTTACGACCTGGCCGGCTTCGACAATCAGGTGTTCGGCACCGGTCTGGATGTCACGGCCAACGGATTCGAAGCGCTGACCGGCAGCCCGTTGAGCGGCGAATTCCCGTTCTCTGTCGTCTACCCGCCAGATGATTTCAGCGCAGGTCTCGCGTTAGCGGAGCACTTTATATCCGACGGCCCGGCCAATTTCGCTTCGGGATTAGCCGATTTTGCCAGCGGTGACATTATCGATGGT
The DNA here is from genome assembly GCA_964658855.1 of uncultured Mycobacterium sp. Lineage (GTDB taxonomy): Bacteria > Actinomycetota > Actinomycetes > Mycobacteriales > Mycobacteriaceae > Mycobacterium. The sequence goes on along the minus strand of CBAAAS010000445.1, from coordinate 2,348 downwards.
TTGGAAAACAGCATCTACGCTCTCGAAGTCACCTTCATCGATGCGCCCAACGCCATCATCCTGGGTCTTGCCGACTCGCTGTTCGGGGGCGCGGCGACGACGATTTAGCCGGCTCGTTCGATGAAATCATGCTGCTGACTAAGCGACCGTCGCCCGTGAGCAGGCATAACTTGAACTCACGATGAGTTCAAATTGCTGCTCATCGCCGCTACCGGGAAACTTGAGTGAGGCACGTGCCGCTCGAGGTTGGGAGCCAGAATCGATGATCTTCACGCAGCACTACTTGGATTGCTTGTCGCAGGGGTCGTACCTCATCGGGGATGAGAGCACCGGACGGGCGGTCATCGTAGATCCGCGGCGCGATATCGATGTGTACCTGACCGAAGCTGCTGAACACGGGCTGAAGATCGAGCGGGTCATCGAAACACACATCCACGCAGATTTTCTCACCGGGCACTTGGAGCTGGCCGCCGCCACCGGGGCGCAGATCAGCTACAGCGAAGAAGCCGAATTGGAATTCTCGGTCGATTCTCTGCACGACGGGCAGCGAATCTCGTTGGGTGAAGTCACCTTAGAAATCCTCTCGACACCGGGTCACACCCCGGAGTCGATTTCGGTCGTGGTTTACGAGCACCCCGACGACGAGGTGCCCTACGGCGTGCTCACCGGTGACACGTTGTTCGTCGGCGATGTGGGAAGGCCGGACCTGCTGTCCGGCGAAGGTCTCTCGTCGGAGGAGTTGGCGCGTTCGCTCTACAACTCGCTGCACGACAAACTGCTGAAGCTGCCCGACGCCACCCGGGTCTTCCCAGCGCACGGCGCCGGCTCGGCATGCGGCAAGTCGATGTCCAGCGAGACCAGTTCGACGATCGGCGACCAGCGCCGCGACAACTACGCGCTGCAATTTTCCGACATCGATGAGTTCGTCGCCTCGATCACCGAGGGCCAGTCGCCGCAACCGCACTACTTCGAGTTCGACTCGGTGCGCAACCGCGAACAGCGCCCGCTGCTCGACGACGGCGCGCCGACCTTGCTGAGCATCGAGGAGGTGCGCAGGCACGCGGCAGTGGGGGCGATTCTGCTGGATGCCAGAGATCCGGCCGAATACGCCCGCGGCCACCTTCGGGGTGCCGTCAACGTCGGGCTGGAAGGTCGGTTCGCCGAAAGCGCGGGTCAGGTTTTTCCGCCCGATCGCGACATCGTGCTCGTCGGCGATGCCGGTATCTCGCGGGAGTCCAAGATCCGCCTGGCCCGAGTCGGCTTGGACCGCGTCGTCGGTCAATTGGACGATCTGGCAGGTGTTTTCACCCGACACCCGGACCTAGTCGAAACCGCTGCGCGCTTTACGCCGGAGCAATTGGTCGAATTGCTCAACGACGAACCGGGCCTGCAGGTCGTCGATGTGCGCAACCCGGGGGAGACAGAGGACGGCGTTGTCCGTGGCGCGCAGGAGATTCCACTTCCGACGCTGACCGATTCGCTGAAAAGCCTGGACCCGACAGCGCCTGTGGTCACCTACTGCGCCAGCGGCTACCGCTCGCTGGTGGCCGCGAGCGTGCTCAGGGCCGCGGGTTTCGAGAATGTGGGCGACCTGCTCGGCGGGTACGGTGCCTGGGAAGAGTCGGGCGCAGCCTAGATAGAGAAGTCCTCGCCGTGCCAGACCCCGGCTTCCGGTGGCCGGATGACGCGACCGGTCTGCGGTGAATTGCCCTGCGATTCGAGTTTCGCGACCCTGCTCAACAGCGACTGCAGGCTGATGCCGACTAGGTCGGGGATCGAGGCGTCGCTGCCGCTCGAGCCGTGGTGGCTGATGGCCTGCCCGGGAACTCCCACGACTACGGCGCTGTTCGGAACTTCCTTGACGACAACGGCATTGGCGCCAATCCGGCTGTCGTCGCCGATCTTGATCGCGCCGAGGACTTTCGCGCCGGCGCCGATGATCACCCGGTCGCCGATCGTCGGGTGGCGCTTTCCGGTCTCTGCCCCGGTTCCGCCGAGCGTGACGCCGTGATAGATAGTGACGTCGTCGCCCACCTCGGCGGTTTCGCCGATCACCACACCGGTCGCGTGATCGATGAACACGCCGGTCCCGAGGATCGCGCCGGGATGGATGTCGACCCCGGTCAGGATCCGGGTGATCTCACCGAGCGTGCGCGCGGTCACTTTCGCGCCGCGGCCCCACAGCCAGTGGGTGACTCGGTGACCCCAGATGGCATGCACGCCTGGGTAGGCGAACACGACTTGCAAGGTGCTGGGGACGGCGGGATCGCGGTCTTTGGCCGCCTGGATATCTCCCCGGAACGCGGCGAGCACGGCTAGTCCGCCAAGTCGGAGAACAGCACGGTGCT
>CBAAAS010000444.1:0-3550 GCA_964658855.1 uncultured Mycobacterium sp. | reverse complement strand
TTGACTTCCTGGCTGGCGATCTGCGGTGGTATCAGCCCGACCAGTTGCGGCTGAATCGTGTCCAGCTTGTCCAGGCTGACCACCAGGTCTTCGAATTTCTCGCTGAGCTGGTCGATGCTGTCAATCGCCTCGAAGGTGTTGCGCAGCGCGAAGCACGCGGGGATGTCGTAGCAGTGCTTTTCCCAGTAGAAGTAACTGTGCAGCGGCCGGAAGAAGTCGTCGAAATTCGCGAGCTTGTCCCGTACTTCGGAGATGATCGCCAGGGTTTCGTGGAACTTCTGGGTCTCCTCGTGGGTGGCGCCGGCGAGTTGCTGTTGCAGGGCGTATTGCTGCTGCAGGATGCCGATGGTTTTGTCGAGTTCTTGGGACTGTCGAAGCAGATCGTGCGCGCGGTCCGATTGGTACTTGAGGTTCTGCACCGACCCGACGCTCTGCTGGCTGATTTGGAAGGCGATCGAGCTGTGGTCCAGCGGGGTGCCCAGCGGCCTGGTGATGGTCTGCACCTGGGCAATCCCGGGAATGTGGAAGATGCCTTTGGCCACCTTGTCCAGCACGAGCATGTCGGCGGGATTGCGCAAATCGTGGTCCGACTCGATCATCAGCAGCTCGGGTTCCAACCGCGAACGCGGGAAGTGTCGTTCTGCGGCGGTGTATCCCACGTTGGCCGCGGCGGTGCCCGGGATGTAGGGGCGGGTGTCGTAACTGGTCTTGTAGCCGGGCAGGGCCAACAGGCCGATGAGGGCAATGCCGATGGACACCACCAGGATTGGCCCGGGCCACCGGACGATCGCGGTGCCGATTCGGCGCCAGCCACGGGTCTGCAGCACCCGCTTGGGGTCGAAAAGGCCGAAATGGCTGGCGATCACCAGCATGGCCGGACCCAGGGTCAGCGAGGCCGCTAGCGCTACGAGGATGCCGATCGCAGCGGGTATGCCAAGACTCTGGAAATAGGGCAGCCGCGTGAAGTAGAGACACGCCACCGCGCTGGCGACCGTCAGGCCCGAGCCCAGTACGACATGAGCGGTACCGCTGTACATGCTGTAGTACGCGTCTTCTCGCTCTTCGCCGGCCGAACGGGCCTCTTGATAGCGGCCGACGAAAAATATGGCGTAGTCCGTCCCTGCCGCGATGACCAACAGCGTCAACAGATTCGTCGCATAGGTGGACAGGCCCAGGACTCCCACACTTCCGAGGAAGGCAACGAACCCGCGCGCGGCCGCCATCTCGATCAGAACCGTCACCAGGACAAGGGCCGTGGTGGCGAACGATCGGTAGACGACGAACAACATCACCGCGATCACCGCGATGGTCAGCGCGGTGACTTTGTTGGAACCCTTACTGCCCTCGGTGAATTGGTCGGCGATCAGCGGAGCCGCGCCGGTCAGATAAGCCTTGACGCCGGGAGGCGGTTTCATCTGGTCGACGGTGGCGCGGATGGCGTCGACGGACTCGTTGGCCAACGCCTCGCCCTGGGCCCCGGCGAGGAAGATTTGAACGTAGGCGGCCTTGCCATCGGTGCTCTGCGAGCCCGCCGCGGTCAGGCTGTCGCCCCAGAAATCCTGGATGTGCTGGACGTGCTTCTTGTCCTGCTCCAATTTGTGGATCAGCGCGTCGTAATACTTGTGCGCGTCGGCGCCGAGCGGCTTGTCGCCCTCGAGCACGATCATCGCCGAACTGTCAGTGTCGAACTCGTGGAACACTTTTCCGATGTGTTTGAACGACTGATAAGACGGCGCCTCCGGGGAGCTGAGGCCGACGTTGTGCAGTCGGCCGACCTCTTCCAGTTGCGGCACAAGGATATTCGGGAGAGCCGCCAAGGCCACCCAGAACAGCAGGATCGGTACGGCAATGCGGTGGATGATGCGCGGCACGCGTGGCCGGGGGACGCTGTGGTCGCTCATCCGGACTTGTCCAGGCAGAACGTGTACGCGCTCAATTCGTTGACGGTCCTCTCGTCTTTGACGACGCCGTTGACGGTGATGCGGCAACCCAGCGTGTTGCCGTTGCCCTGTGCGACCACGTTGGCGATGACTGCGGGATCGGTGGTGGTGATCGTGTACGACCATGGCAGCGGGGCGTTGTCGACCCGTTGCGGCGCGGCATGGACGTCCTGATAGTTGATGGTCGCGGTGGCCCCAGGAGTGCCGAAGACTTCGTAGACGACTTCCTTGGGGTTGAACGGAACGATCTCGTTCGAGGCGCCGCCGCCGTGCGCGGCGTTGCCGGCCGAACCGAAGGCGCCATGCAATCGATCGACGGCGAAGCCTGCGAGGCTCACCACCAGGACGGCGACCAGAACCATCCAGCGCCTTCTGACCAGACGTGAAATGCGGCTCACCCAGTCGCCTTTCGGGTAAGGCTAGGAATAATGACCTCGTCGACAAGGGCTTGCACGGTGTGCTCGGTGGGCGGCCGGTTGGGCATGATGGACCGGAAGATCAGATAGCCGGGCAGCAGGTCCCAGAGCTCGTCGCTGATGACGGCGCGGTCGATCTCGCCGCGGTCGACCGCCTCCTGCAGGACTTCGTGGATCAGCGCCTTGCGTTGATCGAGGAACTGGTTCTGCATCGCGTCGTGGAGTGCGGGATGGCGCGACACCTCGACCATGACTGCGCGGATGGTCCCGGCCTGTTCGCGGGCGTGCTGGCAGATCACCGCTCCCAGTTGCAGCAGATCGCCGCGTAGCGTGCCGGTGCCGGGGGCGACCGCGACCTGGCGACAGCCTTCAGTGAATGCGGCCAACACCAACTCGGCTTTCGACGGCCAGCGCCGGTACACGGTTGCCTTGCTGGCATGTGACATGGCCGCCACGGCGTCGATCGTCAACCGTTCATAGCCGTGCTCCTGCAGGAGCTCCAGCGTGGCGTTGAGCAGCTCGGTCTCCCGCGGCGACCAGGGCGAGCACCCCGCAGCGGGACGAGCAGTCTGGGTCACAGCGGATACCCTAGAGGGAGTGAGGCAGTACTGTCCAGTACCGTACTGCCGACCTGAACCTCGTCAGTAGCTGAAGTCCCGGATCCCGTCCCAGTCGACCAACGTCCAGCCTGATGCCGGGCTGCCGGTGACCACCACGCGGCCGAGGTTGGGCAGCGGATGACTGGTCGCCAAGCTGTCCTTGGGGTTCTTCACGTTCATCAATGTCCAGTACATGATCGACTCGGCGTGGGCGAACGCCACCGGCTTGCTGTTACCGCTGTCGTAGATCCTCTGGACCGCCTCGCTGAAGTGGTCGTTGAATTCCCGTCCGCTGATCGAGCCGGGAATGGCGTCTTGGACGTCGCCGTTCAGCCACAGCGACGGCGCGACCAGATAGGTCAGGTCGGAGCGCTTCGTCGTGGAGTTGTTGTAGCGGCCGGCATCGATTTCGCGCAGTCCGGGCAGGATTTCGACGTGCTTGCCCAGCGCGTGAGCCAGTGGCTCGGCGGTCTGCTGCGTGCGGACCATGTTGGAGGCGTAGATGCCGTCGAAGCTGTTGCGCGACAGTTGATGAGCGAGCTGTTCGGCTTGGCCCTGGCCTTCCTCGGTCAGGCCCGGGCCGGGGATGTCGGTG
>CBAAAS010000443.1:0-3554 GCA_964658855.1 uncultured Mycobacterium sp. | reverse complement strand
TCGATCTGGCTCGCGCGGGTCACTAGGAGCACTCGTCGTCACTAGGAAGTAACGGAGGGGAAAACAATGTTCGGCTGGACGAGGGGAAGCCTCCTCACCGCTGTGAAGACAGCGGGATTGGCAGCTGTATTGGCGGCAGCCTCGGCGCTGATGCCGGGTGCCGGGCTCGCGTTGGCGGATCCGCCTCCCGCCGATCCCGGGGCTGTTGCGGACCCCGCTCCGGCGCCGAACCCGGCGCCGGCCAACCCGATCAGGCTCGTCCCTGCCAACGGCGCGACGGTGGGTGTGGGTCAACCGATCATCATCAACTTCCCCGGGCCCGTCGATGATGCCGGCGCAGCCGAAAACTCCATCCACATCTCCTCGGAGCCGCCGGTGGAGGGCAAGTTCTACTGGATGACGCCCACGCAGCTGCGCTGGCGCCCACTGAACTTCTGGCCGGCACACACCGGGGTGACCGTCGACGCGGGTGGCGCAGTGTCCAGCTTCCAGACGGGCGACACCCTGATTGCCACGGCGAACGACCCCACCCATCAATTGGTCGTCACCCGCAACGGGGTTGTGGAGAAGACGATTCCGATGTCGATGGGAATGGCAGCCGGTGGGCACCAGACCCCCAACGGCACCTACTACGTCCAGGAGAAGAAGCCTTCGGTCGTGATGGACTCCTCGACGTACGGGGTTCCCGTCAGCTCGACCTACGGCTACAAGACCACCGTCGAGCTAGCGGTCCGCTTCGACGACAGTGGCGACTACGTGCACAGCGCACCTTGGTCGGTGGACGACCAGGGCAAGCGCGACGTCAGCCACGGCTGCATCAATATCAGCCCAACCAATGCGCAATGGTTCTTCGACAACTTCAAAGCCGGCGATCCCATCGTGGTCACCAACACCAGCGGCGGCACCTACTCCCGGCACGACGGCTCCAACGACTGGCAGCTTTAGCTCACCTCTCCGGCGGGCGTCGGATAGTCGGACTTGTCGATGGTGGGGCTGATCTGCTGCCAGAGCAGCCGGGTGAGCGCCTTGCGGGGCAGGAAGTTGGCGCCTATCTGCGTCTTACGCGCGCCGTAGCCCAGGACGATGCGGGCGTGCGGTTTCAGAATCGAGTCGGCGACGCGGGTAGCGACCTCGGCAGGGTCAGTTCGCAGAAATTTGTTGGCGAAGTCTTCGCCGTCGGCGGACTTGGCGATGTTGGTCGCGACGCCGCCTGGGTGAACCAGGTGGACGGTGATCGGCTCGTTGACCATTTCGACCATCAGCGATTCGGTGAATCCGCGCACCGCAAATTTCGCGGCGCAGTAGTCGCTGCTGTTGGGAGTGCCGGTGAGCCCGAAGATGCTGCTGATGTTCACGACGGCGCCTTCACCACGCGCCCGGATCTGCGGGAGAAACGCGCGCGTGCCGTGCACGACGCCGTAGAAATTGATGCCCATGATGCGCTCGTAGTCGGCATCCGTGGCCGACCACACGGGTCGCCCGCAGCCGGCGACTCCGGCGTTGTTGATGATGACGTGGGCGCCACCGAGCTCGGTGTGCACCTGGTCGGCGAAGCGGTACATCGCGTCGCGATCGCTGACATCAAAGGCTGATTGCAGCACCGTTGTCGTCCGCGGAAGCAGCGCCACAGTTTCCGCAAGGGTGTCGGCGTCGTAGTCGTTCAGCGCGAGCTGTGTCCCCCGTCGCGCAAACTCGACGGCGTACGCGCGGCCCATTCCCGAGCCGGCGCCGGTTATCACGACGATCTTGCCGTCGAACGACTTCATCGACGAGGTCTCCTTCTGATGTGAGCAATCGCTGCGGAGTCTCCGTTATTGCTCGTCGAGCCGCTCGCGTAGCTCTTCCCACGAAATCCTGCCGGTGATGCGCAACCTTGTCTGACGGCGGTTGCGACGCTTCGCAACTCTGCTGTAAACCCCTGCGAGTCGGCGAAGCATTGGTACAGCTTATTGACGCCATCCCGACCGTCGACGACATCCTGCCGCAAATGGTTGCCGTCAACGTGCCCGTATCGGCAGTGGCAGCAGCGGGTTGTGCGGACTGGTCACGACCTGGCCCGGCTCGACGCCGGGAATGAACTTGCGCCAGTCGCCGCTCACCATGGTCGGGCTGGGCACCACCTGGACGCCGTCGGCGAAGTACGTAGTGGCCAGCGCCATCCGTGCGACGGTGGTGCGATTCGCGCCGGCTGTGTGGAAACAGCTTGCGGCATGGAAGCTGACCTCGCCGGCCGCGAACGGTCCGTCCTCCACCCGCACGTCGTGGCTGCGGAATGCGTCCGCCACGGCGCGGTCATACGACGTGCCGTGCTTATCGAATTCGATGCCGCTCACCAGTTCCAGAGTCGCTGCGCCGCGCGCGAACGCGAGCGGCCCCATCTCGCGCGGGGAGGGTTGCAGCGGGATCCATGCCGTCAGCACATCCGACGAATCGAGCGGAAAATGATGCGCGTCGTAATGCCACGGAGTACGCCCGGCGCCGGGTTCCTTCGACAGCGCGTTGTCGTGATACAACCGCACCCGGCGCACCCCGAGGAGCGCGGCACAGATACCGCCGATGCGCGGGGAGAGCACCGCGGCGCGCACCAGATCGTCTCCCAGCCACATCATTTCGAGGCTCTGAAACCCCACCGAGGGGTCGACTGCAGCGTCGAGCAACGTACGCAGGCGAATCCTGAGGCGCTCCAGCGAGCCCGGTGTCAGCACGCCGGGCAGCTTGATAAACGACTCCGCCCGGAACTGCTCGACCTGCGCCGCTGTGATCGGGTACGGGTCGGCCAACTCGGCCGCGACCTCGCAGTCGGAGGGCAGCGGGCCAGGATCCTGCGGAGGCGGATCGACGAGCGGGCCGTCGGGAACGGGACCATCCGCAAGTGACATGTACCAGTCCCACCACTGGTCGTTACCCCGGTCCCACTCGACGCCGACGTCCGAAGCGGTGCCCGCCGCAGTCGACTCCGACAGATGCGGGTTGCGAATCATGGCTGCTCCCAGGTGATCAGGTGCGCCTCGTGCCGGAACTCGTACGCGCCGCTCGGTCCCCGGCAGCCGGCTAGATAGTCGGCCAACGGGCCGCGGCTCTCCATCTCCTCCAGCGACACCGAGTCGTCGAAGGCGCAGCGCTGCAGGAACCCCTCGACGACTGCCCGGTCGCTCGTCCCTGTGCCGTATGGAACTACTTGCACCTCGAGTTGCGCTCCCGCCGCGCGGAGGGCCGACGCGACGCCTTCGGCGTCGGTGTAGGGCGTGGCGTCGGGGGCGAATGTCGCGCGGTAGGCGTCGTAGAAGGTCAGGTAGTGCGAGCCGGACGATGCTTGCGCGACGGCCCCGAAACCACCGGGGCGCAGGGCCGCCACCATTCGGGTCACGCCGGCGGCCAGCTCACCAGGCGGCAGCGCATACAGCGCATGGATGGCCCAGACCACGTCATACCCGGTACCGGAGAAGTCCTGCAGCAACACCTCATGCTCGCCGGCAGCGACGAACGGCGGGGCAAGCGCCGCGCGCGCCTCAGCGATGCTGAATGCGGACGGGTCGAGCAGGTCCACCTCGACG
>CBAAAS010000442.1:0-3555 GCA_964658855.1 uncultured Mycobacterium sp. | reverse complement strand
ACAACTGACACCCGTCGCTCGCTGACCATGCGGCGGATGGGCGGAGCCGACATACTGACTCTTTCTGCGACCGGATACTCGGCCCGATTAGGCCAACGTCAGCTTACGTTCACAACTGGCGAACCGCTCGCCGTTGACCCGTCAGCGCCCGTCTCCTCAGCCAATCGCATTGCCTCTTCGATCAATGTCTCGACGATCTGCGCTTCGGGCACGGTCTTGATCACCTCGCCCCGAACGAAGATCTGCCCCTTGCCGTTGCCCGAGGCCACGCCGAGGTCAGCTTCCCGCGCCTCCCCCGGCCCGTTGACGACACAGCCCATCACTGCCACGCGCAGCGGCACATCGAGTCCCTCGAGACCGGCCGTGACTTCGTTGGCCAGCTTGTACACGTCGACCTGGGCGCGCCCGCAGGACGGGCAGGACACGATCTCCAGCCCGCGCGGCCGAAGATTGAGTGACTCCAAAATCTGAGTGCCGACCTTGACTTCCTCGACCGGCGGCGCCGACAACGACACCCGGATCGTGTCGCCGATGCCCCGCGACAGCAGCGCACCGAACGCGACGGCGGACTTGATGGTGCCCTGGAAGGCTGGACCCGCCTCAGTGACGCCGAGGTGTAGCGGGTAGTCGCACTTGGCGGCGAGTTGCTCGTAAGCCGCGATCATCACCACCGGGTCGTTGTGCTTGACACTGATCTTGATGTCGCCGAAGCCGTGCTCCTCGAACAGCGAGGCTTCCCACAGCGCCGACTCGACCAGCGCTTCTGGGGTCGCCTTGCCGTATTTCTCCATGAACCGCTTGTCCAGCGATCCGGCGTTGACACCGATGCGGATCGGAATACCAGCTGCGCCAGCGGCTTTCGCGACCTCGCCGACGCGGCCGTCGAATTCTTTGATGTTGCCGGGGTTTACCCGCACCGCAGCGCAGCCGGCGTCGATCGCGGCGAAGATGTACTTCGGCTGGAAGTGGATGTCGGCGATGACCGGGATCTGGCTCTTCGTGGCGATCGCGGCAAGCGCGTCAGCGTCTTCCTGACGCGGGCATGCCACTCGGACGATGTTGCAGCCGGCGGCGGTCAACTCGGCGATCTGCTGCAGGGTCGCGTTGACGTCGTGAGTTTTGGTGGTGCACATCGACTGCACCGAAATCGGGTGATCGCTTCCCACGCCAACATCTCGGACCATCAGCTGTCGCGTCTTACGCCGCGGTGCCAGCGTGGGTGCCGGCGCCGCCGGCATACCCAGACCTGTGGTCACTGTTTGCCTTCTCTCACTTTCGTTCGGTGAAGCCCGGGACCTTGGGCGATCGAGCCCGCGCTACTGGAACAGCCGAATCGGGTTGACCACGTCCGCAGTCACCGTCAGCAACATGTAACCGACGACCAGAACCAACACTACGTAGGTCGCGGGCATCAATTTGAGGTAGTCGACCGGCGCCGCCGCGACTTTGCCGCGGGCCGTGCGAATCAGGTTGCGCAGCTTCTCGAACAGCGCGATCGCGATGTGGCCGCCGTCGAACGGCAGCAACGGCACCAGGTTGATGACACCGAGGATGAAATTCATCTGCGCCAGGAACAACCAGAACGCCACCCAGACGCCGTGGTCCACGGTGTCTCCGCCGATGATGCTCGCGCCGACGACGCTGATCGGGGTGTCGAGCCCACGCTCCCCGCCGCCGATCGCGTGGATCAGCGCGCCGATCTTCGACGGAATCGCGACGAGCGACTTGCCCAGCAGCACGGTCAGATTGCCGGTGAAGCTGAAGGTTCCCGGTATCGCGCTGATCGGGTTGTAGTGGGTGGGGCCGGGCTGGGTGCCCACGACTCCCATGACGCCGATCGTCGCCGGCTTGGAGCCGTTCTTGCCGCTGGTCACCCAACGCTGGCGCTGGGCGATGTCGACGTATTTGGTCATCGTCTGACCGTCGCGCTTGATCACGACCGGGACGGTGCCGTGCAGCTTCTGCACCGCGCCAGCCATTTCGGAGAAGTCGGTGACCGAGGTGTCGCCGACCTTGAGCACTACGTCGCCGGCGCGGATGCCGGCGGTGGCCGCCGGGCCGTCACCTGTGCACTTCTCGAAGTCGCCTTGCTTGATCTCGCCTGCCGCACAAGACGTTTGGCCGATAACCGCGGTGGGATGCAGGTTAGGCAGCCCCCAGATGACCGCGATGGCGTAGATCAGCACCAAGCCGATCACGAAGTTCATCCCCGGACCGGCGAACAACACCGCGACCCGCTTCCAGGTCTTCTGCTTGTACATCGCACGGTCGTACTCGTCGGGTTGCAGCTCTTCCACCGACGTCATACCGGCGATGTCGCAGAAGCCGCCGGCCGGGATCGCCTTGAGGCCGTATTCGGTATCGCCGCGGCGGGTCGACCACAAGGTCGGGCCGAAGCCAACGAAGTAGCGGCGCACCTTCATGCCAGTGCCCTGTGCGACCCACATATGGCCACATTCGTGCAGCGCCACCGAGATGAGGATGGCGAGCGCGAACAGCACGATTCCGATAACGAACATCATCGCGTCGGTGAAACCTCCTGTGTAGCGCGCCCGATCACACCAAGTGCCTCAGCACGTGCCCAGCGCTGCGCTTCGAGTACGTCTTCCACGGTAGCGGGTTCAGCGGCCCACTGGTCGGCGGCGCTCAGGACATCGGCGATTGTTTGCACGATTGCCGGGAAACCGATCCGCCCAGCCAGGAACGCCTCGGCCGCCTCTTCGTTCGTGGCGTTGTAGACGGCGGTCATGCAGCCCCCCGTCTGGCCGGCTTGGCGGGCCAGCGTGACCGCCGGGAAGATCGTCTCGTCCAGCGGCTCGAACTCCCATGTCGACGCGGTGGAGAAGTCGCAGGCCGCGGCCGCCGCCGGCACTCTGTCCGGCCAGCCCAACGCCAGCGCGATCGGCAGTTTCATATCCGGCGGGCTGGCCTGCGCAATCGTCGAACCGTCGGTGAAGGTGACCATCGAGTGCACGATCGACTGTGGATGCACGACAACGTCGATGCGGCTGTACGGGATACCGAACAGCAGGTGGGCTTCGATGAGTTCGAGCCCTTTGTTGACCAGCGATGCCGAGTTCAACGTGTTCATCGGCCCCATCGACCAGGTCGGATGTGCGCCGGCCTGCTCGGGGGTGACCTGCTCGAGCTGCGCGGCCGACCATCCCCGGAACGGCCCGCCCGATGCGGTGAGCACCAGCTTGGCGACTTCGTCGGCGCTGCCACCGCGCAGACACTGCGCCAACGCGGAGTGCTCGGAGTCCACCGGCACGATCTGACCAGGCTGCGCGGCGGCCAGCACCAGCGGTCCCCCGGCGATCAGCGACTCTTTGTTGGCCAGCGCCAAGCGGGCTCCGGTGGCCAGCGCGGTCAAAGTCGGCTGCAGGCCCAGCGCGCCGACCAGCGCGTTCAAAACGACGTCGGCTTCGGTGCTCTCAATCAGCCTGGTCGCGGCATCGGGCCCGCTGTAGGTGACGTCGCCGACCACGTGCGCGGCCCGTTCGTCCGCGACGGCGATACTGGTCACTCCGGTTCGGGCGCGCTGCTGGGCCAGCA
>CBAAAS010000441.1:0-3558 GCA_964658855.1 uncultured Mycobacterium sp. | reverse complement strand
CTGCAGCCGAGCCGGTTTCGATGTTCTCGGCGTACTCGCGGCCGGGCTCACGCAAATGGGTGTGCAGATCGACGAATCCGGGAAGCAGCACCTGCCCGGTGGCGTCGATGACATCGGTGTCCTCCGGGAATCCTCCGGACTCCCCGAGCCCCACTTTGATGTCGGCGATCTGCCCGTCAGCGACCAGAACGTCGACCGGGTCGCCCTCGCCGTAGAGCCGCACCCCACGTAACAACACACTCATGCCACAATCACTTTCCCGCCGAGGCCTTCGGCAGGCGACTCGGTGCCCACCAGCAGATGGAACAGCACCGCCATCCGGACATGAACACCATTGGAAACCTGTTGCAGCACAGCTGATTGCGATGAATCGGCCACCGACGACGAGATTTCCATGCCGCGCAGCATCGGCCCGGGATGCAGCACGATCGCGTGACCCGGCAGCATCGCCTGGCGCCGGTCGGACAGCCCGTAGCGCAGCGAATATTCCCGCGCAGAAGGAAAGAAGCCGCCGTTCATCCGTTCGGCCTGCACGCGCAGCATCAGCACGACATCGGCGGCCGGCAGTTCGGCATCGAGGTCGTGCGACACCGTCACCGGCCATTCGGCAACTCCGACCGGCAGCAGCGTCGGCGGCCCCACCAGCACCACCTCCGCGCCGAGGGTGGCCAGCAGCATGACGTTGGACCGGGCCACCCGGCTGTGCAGGATGTCGCCGACGATGACGACCCGGCGACCCTCGATGCCGCCGAGCCGCTGCCGGATGGTCAGTGCGTCCAGCAGTGCCTGGGTCGGGTGTTCGTGGGTGCCGTCACCGGCGTTGATCACCGCCGGTCCGGTATCACCGGTGACGCCGGGAACAGATGTCCAATCCGCAAGCCGTTGCGCCGCACCAGAAGCCGGGTGCCGGATGATCAGGGCGTCGGCGCCGGCCGCTCGCAGGGTCAGCGCGGTGTCACGCAGAGATTCGCCTTTACCCACCGAAGATCCGGCGGCGCTGACGTTGATCACGTCCGCGCTCATCCATTTGCCCGCGACTTCGAAGGACACCCGGGTACGGGTCGAGTTTTCGTAGAACATCGTGATGATCGTCCGGCCGCGCAGGGTCGGCAGCTTGCGGACCTCGCGACCGACCAGCGCCTGAGCGAAGCGGTCGGCGTCGTCGAGGATGGCGGTCGCCTCGTCGCGGGACAGGTCGCCGGCAGCCAGCAGGTGTCTGCTCATGGCACGTCCTCGCGGGAGATGACCACAGCGTCGCGGCCGTCCTGTTCGGCGAGTTGCACGTGGACGTTTTCGGTCCTGGAGGTCGGTACGTTCTTACCGACATAGTCGGCACGCAGCGGCAGTTCGCGGTGACCGCGGTCGACCAGCACCGCCAGCTGGACAGACCGGGGGCGGCCGACGTCGCGCAGCGCGTCCAGCGCGGAGCGCACCGAGCGGCCGGAATACAGCACGTCGTCGACGAGGATCACCAGCGCGTCATCGATGCCACCGGCCGGGATCGAGGTGTTCTCCAGTGGCCGCGGCGGCTTGGTCATCAGATCGTCGCGGTAGAGCGTGATATCCAGTCCGCCGTGCGGGACCTCTGCGCCGGAGAACTCGGCAATGTTGACCGCGAGCCGGTTGGCCAAAGTCACACCGCGGGTGGGGATTCCCAGCAACACCACCCGAGGTGCGTCGGCACCGTCCAGAGCGGTCTTTTCGATGATCTGATGCGCAATGCGCGAAATAGTTCGAGCCACATCGGCCGCCGACATCAATTCGCGGCCGGTGGCGGCGTCACCCGCGGCACCCATGCGAGATCTTGACCTCCTTCTCCGCCTCTCTGGACGGATCGTTAAAGGATGTCGACTGCCGGGCAGCGTAGCATTCGCAGCTCACCCCGGGAAAATGACAGGCGCATGTTCACCGTCAGAATCATCGGCCGGAGCCTATGGCAATGTTTACTCCGGAAGACCACAGCCAAATCGAGGATCGGATGAGCGACGAGCCCACCAGATCGACCAGGCCTCTGATCGGATTCGTCACCGGTGGCAACGCGCCGCCGATCATCGCAGCGCCGACCAACCGGGCCTGGATGACAGCGACGCGCGGGGGCTGGGCGAATAGGTGCCTACCGCTGCTCATCGCCAACCAGAGTGGCTGGGAATTGCGCACTCCGAGCGCGTTCACCGTGACATGGATGGGTGGGGACGCCCCCGGGACGCTGATGATCGCGCCCGACCGGCGCGACCCCGGTCAGTTTCTGCCGGCGAGCAATTTCGGCTACGGCATTCTGACCTGGCATCTGCCAATCCTGTTTCGCACACCGCCCGGCTACGACCTGCTGGTCCGCGGGCCGGCGAACCACCCCAAGGACGGCATCTCGCCTTTGGAGGGGATAGTCGAAACCGATTGGGCGAGCTCCGTTTTCAGCATGAATTGGAAGCTCACCCGCCAGCACATGCCAGTTCGGTTCGAGGTCGATGAACCGATCTGCATGATCGTCCCGCAGCGCCGAGCCGAACTGGAAGAGTTCGCGCCCGAACTCAGGCCCATCGAGTCTGACGAAGAGCTGCGCCGCAAGTACGAGTTCTTTCTTCGCTCGCGTCAGGAGATGGGGCAGGCTCAGGCCGCGACGGACGCAGGCGCTGGAGAGCGAGTGCCGTGGCAAGGCGACTACACCAGGGGCAGCCATGCCGACGGCGACGCCGGGCCCGATGATCACCGGATCCGCCGCGACCTCCGCCCGTTTGTTCAGCCACGGAAAGACCAAACCCGCTAGGTGTCAACGCAGCCGGTCGAGGTCGAGCACAGGCTCCGGCGGTGGACCAGTGGTCGCCGCGGCGGATTCGCGGTATTCGTCCTCTATCTTCTCGCGGCCATGGTGGTCACCCTGGGCGCTTGGCGCGGTCCGACATCTGGCTGGGCCGGCAGCTGCTGCGACCAGGAACAGGCGATCTGGTATCTCGGCTGGACTCCGCACGCGCTGACCCATGGGCTCGATCCGTTTTTCACGACCCAGATCGGTTCGCCCGCCGGGGTCAACGTGATGTGGAGCCCCTCGATGCCGCTGTTGGGGGTTCTCGGCTGGCTCCCGGCAAAGATCGGCGGCCCGATCTTCGGGTTCAACGTCCTTGTGGTCGTGGGTATTGCGCTCAGCGGGCTCGCGGCGTGGCTGGCGATCCGCCGCTGGAGCGGTGACGGGTTCGGCCCGATCATCGGTGGCGTGGTGTACGCCTTCTCCCCCTATGTCGTCTCGCACGCGGCGCTGCATCTGAACCTGGCCACAGTCTGGGTTCCGCCACTGCTGCTGATCGCGATCGACGAGCTCCTCGTAACGCGCCGACGACCGCCGTGGCAATCGGGGGCGGCGCTGGGCATTCTCGCCGCCGCTCAACTGCTGATCAGCGAGGAGGTGCTCGCCACCAGCGTCGTCGTGGCCGGACTCCTCGTGGGAGTGATGGCGGTCGCGTGCCGTGGCGCGGATGTCCGTCACATCGTCGTCGCCCGCATTGTCCCGGCGGGTGCGGCGGCCGCCCTGACATTACTGCTGCTCGCGGGCTGGCCGTTGGCCGC
>CBAAAS010000440.1:0-3564 GCA_964658855.1 uncultured Mycobacterium sp. | reverse complement strand
ACCGGTCGAATCCTGTTGCGGCCGTCGGGAACCGAACAGATGATCCGGGTGATGGTGGAAGCCGACGACGAACACGTCGCTCACCGGCTGGCCGCCCACGTCGCCGACATGGTGCGCGCTACCCGCTAGAGACGGAACCTTCACGCGACTCGTTGCGTCGAATTTGTTATGGGACAACGAGACGCATACGTCGACGCTGCAGCTGTTCATGCCGTGGCGAATCGCTTTGACGAGGCAGCACATCTCATCGACGGCGCGGTGCGCACCCAATTCGGCAGGTTGGCCTTTGACGGCACCACCTCCGGCCGCGCCTACATCGGCCAGGGCGATGCGCTGCGATTTGCCCTGCATCGCCTCAGTGGCGAGCTAACCCAATGGGCGCGGGCCAGCATGGAGGTGGCGGCGTCGCTGCGGGCCAGCGCCGATCGCTACGACGACGCCGATCAGCTTGCGGCCGCGCGGATCGCCTGACATGAGCGACCGATGACGATGCAGAGCGCAGCGATGAGGAGGAATGGCACATGAGCGCCCGATATGACGTTGCGACGCGGCTTGCCGAAGGTAGGCAGGCCGTTGAGCACACCCAGACCTATGTGCGGGCCTGTCAGGCGCTCGGCTATCAGCAGCCCGATCTCACCGCGCACCCGTCGCAGGTGGGGGACTGGTACGAGACCGAAGCCGGACTCGACCTGGGGGTGCTCGACGGGGATGCTGCCGAACTTCGCGCCGCGGTCACTGCGATCGAGGAGGCGTTGTGGGTGCAGCGCACCCAGGTCACCGAGCTGGCGTTGGCGTGGCGAGGTTCCGGTGCCGAGTCGGCGACGCGGTTTCTCCAGCGCCACTGTGACGTCGCGGCGGAGGTCGCCGCCCACGTTCGCGCCGCCGCCGAGCACTGCACGACACTGCGCGACGAGGTGTGGCAGTCGGTGGACGGCAAGGTCGCGACCGCCGTCGCGATCGACGAACGTCGGGCCGCGGAGCGCTCGACGTGGCTGGCCGCCGCGCACGCCGTCACGGTGGGCTCAGGGGACGGGTCGGCAGCCGAAGTGGTGGTCCAACGCGAGGTAATTCCGTATGTGGACAGTGACATTCGTAACGACTGGCTCGCGGCGATGAGTTCGGCGAATGCCTCAGTGGCGGGGTCCTACGACGCGGCCATTCATGCGTTGGCCTCGACGCGTGAGGTGTCTTTCGACATTCCCGGCGACCTGGGGCCGAGTTGGAAACCGACATTCGACGAGCACTCAGGCGTGGAAGCGGCGCCTGCGGTCTCACCGTCCGCCACCCCATTGTCGACTGTGCCGGCTGCGGCCTCGGGTCCGCTACCGCCGATACCCCAGGCATCGCAGGCACTTCCAGCGCCGGGCGACGCGGTGTCAGCTCCGCCGGAGTTGCCCGATCCGCTGGGCGACGCTGCCGGGTTGTCCACCGGCGCTGGTGGTCTCGGCGGGCTCGGCGGTACGACCGGCGGCATCGGAGGTGTGGTCGGGAGCATCGTCGACACTATCGGCAGCCTATTGGGATCACTGGCCGGTGGGTTGGGTGGAGGTCCCGGCGCTGCCGATGATCCGTTGGATCTCGACGACCCGTTGGTCGAGGATGACGCCGAAAGTGCAGACCCTGACAAGCTCGATGAACCGGCAGAAACCGTCAACGCCGACAACGTCGTGCCAGAAGCCCCAGGAATCGAAAATCCTGCCGCCGCAGCCGACGTCGTCGGCGAACCGGCGGCGCAACAGCTCGACGCCCCGATCGTTGCGCCGCCGTTGGCCGAGCAGCCTCCACCGACGGCGGCCCCCCCGGACGACGCGTCAACACCGTGCGAGATCGCCGAGGATCAACTGCCACAGGTGGGCCAGTGATTCAGCCTTTGAGCAGCGCGACGAATTTCTCTTCGGGCGTCAACGCTGCGGCTTCCTCGCCGACAGGCGAGGTCTTCGGCAGTTGAACGTCCGGATCGGCGAAGTCGCGATATGTCTTGTCGCCGCTGAGGGTGTAGAGCAGGTAACCGGTCAGCAGCGCCCGAATGATCTTCTGCGTCTTGCGGTCCGGGCCACCCAAGCCGAACGCCGTCGCCAATCGGCGGCCTTCGGCAAGCCCGTTGGCCTGGGCTTTGTTGACGACGCGGAGCGTCGCGGCATCCCAGGCCTGCCAGAGTTCAATAGCGTTGGAGCGCAATGCTTTTGCCGAACCCGGCGCGCTGAACACCACTCCGGGTACCCGCAGCGTCGCGGCCGGCTGGTCGGCCGACGGGGTGGTGATGGCTGGGAACACCGCGGCTACCGCTCGGGGCTTGGCCTTCATCCCTGCGGCGGCGAACACCGCAGCCGAAGCGCCGAAGCCGTGGCCGATCACACCGAGCTTGTCGGGATGCACGCTGATCTTGCCCGGTCCCAGTCGCACCCCGGTGGCGATGTCCAGCGCGGTGCCCATGTCGAAAGCGAGGTTCAACACCGACGGCGCCACCCCGCGCTCGGTGTCAGGAGCCGCCGCGACGATGCCCCAGGACGCCAGGTGCTCCAGCAAACCCGAATACCGGGCGACGCCGGTAAGCCAGTCGTGGCCGAAAACGACTGCGGGCAAGTGCAAACCTGACTCGGGCGTGTAGACGGCACCCGGCAAGCCGGCGAAGGCCAAGTCGCCGCGCAGCACCCGGTGCGGGCCGCTGCGGCTCAGGGTGCCAACGAGCTTGCCGGTCTTTGCCACCCGATGACGGTAGCGCACGCCAACGGCCGCGCCGAAGCCTCGCCGCCAGGCGAATCAGTCACTATCAAGCTCATTGACAGTAGATCGCCAGCGGACACGCCCAAGCGTCCCGTTTTACGCGTGAAACGTGGTGGTACGAACGGGGACATGACACTGAAACGAATCGCAGCCGCGGCTGCTCTCACCGCGGGACTGGGTCTTGCCGGCATCGGCGCGGCGAGCATGGCCGAGGCTCAGCCTGCCGCTCCGCTTCCCGACTACCACTGGTGTCCCGGCCAGTTCTTCGACCCGGCTTGGGGCCACAACTGGGACGGGGGCCGCTGCCACGACGACAGCTTCTTTGACGGTGAGCCGCATGACCAAGGGCACTGGCACGGAAATGGACCCTGGCGTCCGTGAGCAACTGATAAACCGCTGAAGCGGCCGTCCCGACCGGGGCGGCTGCTTCATCTGGTCGACCCGCCGCAGACCAGGCCGCTTACGTCAACGTCAACTCAGGCTGCGCTCAGTATTGAATCTCACGCAATACCAAGATTATTCACAGCAACTCATAACAAATTTAGCCAGCTAAAGGTTTAGCTGAGTGGGCGTGGGTGGTACGAAGAGACGGTGATGAACATCAAACGAATCGCAGCTGCGACCGCTATCGCCTCGGGTCTTGGACTCGCCGGCGTGGGCGCGGCGAGCGTCGCTGAGGCCATGCCCATGGCCCCCCTTCCCGGCTACCACTGGTGTCCCGGCCAGTTCTTCGACCCCGGCTGGGGCAACAACTGGGACCAGGGTCGCTGCCACGATGACGGTTTCTTCGACGGTGAGCCCCGCGACGGCGGCCACTGGCACGGAAATGGCCCCTGGAAC
>CBAAAS010000439.1:0-3570 GCA_964658855.1 uncultured Mycobacterium sp. | reverse complement strand
GGTCACCGCGATGGTGCTGCGGCTGTCAGGTCAGCTCGCCGAGCATCTGGTCGACACCGGCCAGGTCTGCGACACCCACGTCGAGCTCGAGCGTCTGGTGCACACGCTGCCCGCGGGGCGCTACCAACGCGATCGCGGCCCAAGCCAGTGGCTGCTGCGCATGCTGGCGACCCAGGCCGAGCGCGCCGAATTGGTGCCTCTGGTCGATGCCCTGCATCGTCGGATGCGGACGGAGAAGGTGATGGACTTCGGCAGCCAGATGGCTTGTGCCGCAAGACTGGCGCTGACGGTCCCGCAGGTCGGCGAACAGCTGCGCAGCCGCTACCGGGTGGTGCTGCTCGACGAATACCAAGACACCGGATACGCCCAGCGGATGCTGCTGTCGTCACTGTTCGGCGGCGGGGTCGACGAGCAATTGGCGCTGACCGCCGTCGGGGACCCGATCCAGTCCATCTACGGCTGGCGTGGCGCGTCGGCGACCAACCTGCCGCGGTTCACCACCGACTTCCCGATGTCTGATGGCAGCCCCGCGCCGGTGCTGGAGTTGAGCACCAGCTGGCGTAATCCGCCGACCACTCTGCATGTGGCCAACGCCGTCTCAGCCGATGCGCGACGACGGTCGGTCGCCGTGCACGCGCTCCGCTCGCGGCCCGACGCCGCGCCCGGCACCGTGCGCTGCGCCCTGCTGTCCGACGTTGTCGCCGAACGGGACTGGGTCGCCGATCACCTGCAGCGGTGCTACCAGCAGGCTGCCGCCGACGGTGTCGCGCCGCCGACCGCCGCGGTCCTGGTGCGCCGCAATGCCGATGCCGCGCCCATAGCCGCCGCCCTGCGTGCCCGCGGCGTCCCGGTGGAAGTCGTTGGACTGGCCGGGCTGCTGTCGGTCCCCGAGGTGGCCGACGTGGTCGCAATGCTGCGCCTGGTCGCCGACCCGACCGCCGGCGCGGCCGCGATGCGGGTGCTCACCGGGCCCCGCTGGCGGCTCGGTTCCCGGGACGTCGCGGCGCTGTGGCATCGCGCCTCAAGCCTCGGCGGCGGTCAGGCGGCACGCTCCGGCGAAACGGCGGAGCGGATTGCCGAGGCGGTCGGGTTGCAGGCCGACGCCGCGGGCCTGGTCGACGCGCTCGCCGATCCGGGCCCAGCCCAAGGTTATTCAGCGGAAGGGTATCGGCGTATCGCGGCGCTCGCCGAAGAGCTGAGCATGCTGCGCGCCCACCTCGGCCACCCGCTGCCCGATCTGGTGGCCGAGGTGCGCCGACTACTCGGTGTCGACTGTGAGGTGCGCGCGGCATCGTCGGGTAGCGGCTGGACCGGCACCGAACAGCTCGACGCCTTCGCCGACGTCGTCAACGGCTACACCGAACGATCGTCGGCGACCGATTCGCTCGCCTCCGTCGTCGAGTTGCTGGCCTACCTGGACGCAGCCACGGTCGTCGAGAACGGCCTGGCGCCGGCCCAGGTCGTCGTCGCGCAGAACCGGGTGCAGGTGTTGACCGTCCACGCCGCCAAGGGTTTGGAGTGGCAGGTGGTCGCCGTGCCGCACCTGTCGGGCGGATTGTTCCCGTCGACTGCACAGGCCCGCACCTGGCTCACCGATGCCGCCGACCTCCCGCCGTTGCTGCGCGGAGACCGGTCCGCCAATGGCCTGCACGGTGTGCCGGTCCTGGATACCTCGGACGTGACCGATCGAAAGCAGTTGTCGGACAAGATCTCCGCGCACCGGGCTCAGCTCGAGCAACGCCGCATCGACGAAGAGCGTCGGCTGCTCTATGTCGCCATCACCCGCTGTGAGGACACGCTGCTGCTGTCGGGTCATCATTGGGCAGCCACCGGCATCAAGCCGCGCGGGCCGTCGGATTTTCTGTGCGAGCTCAAGGACATCATCGACCAGTCGGCCGCCGTCGGCCAAGCCTGCGGTGTCGTCGAACACTGGGCGCCGGCCCCGGCTGGTGGTGATCGAAATCCGTTGCGTGACAACGTTCACGAGGTCAATTGGCCGGTAGATCCGTTGGGCGATCGTCGGGCAGATGTTCAGCGGGGCGCCGCACTGGTCGCCGCTGCGATGTCGGCGGACGCGCCCACCGTGGGCGCCGACGACGACGCCGAGGACTGGGCCGCCGACGTCGACGCACTGCTGCAGGAGCGTGCCCGCGCCGGGCAAGCGCCGGTGGCAACGCTACCCAGCGGTCTGTCGGTCAGCAGCCTGGTGGACCTGGCTCGCGATCCCGAGCATGCGGCGCAGCGGCTCGCCCGCCGGCTACCCGCGCGACCTGAGCCCCAGGCATTGTTGGGCAACGCCTTTCACGACTGGGTCGAGCGCTTCTACGGCGCCGAACGGTTGTTTGACCTCGCTGACCTGCCTGGTGCCGCGGACTCCGACATCGCGCAGCGCGACGCCGACGAGGTTGCCGCGCTGCAAACTGCCTTTCTGGTCTCGCCGTGGGCCGCGCGCACGCCGGTGGCGGTCGAAGTGCCGTTCGAGATGGCCATCGGCGGCAAGGTGGTCCGCGGTCGCATCGACGCCGTCTTCGCCGAGCCTGACGGCGGCGCGACGGTCGTGGACTGGAAGACCGGCGAGCAGCCACGCGGATCGGAGGCCGCCCGGCACGCCGCCATCCAACTCGGCGTTTACCGGCTCGCGTGGGCCGCGCTCAGTGGCTGCCAGGAGTCATTGGTGCGCACGGCTTTTCACTACGTGCGAACCGGGCGGACGGTCGTCCCGGAGACGATGCCGGGCTACGACGAGTTGGCCGAAATGCTCGCTTAGGAGTTGCGGGCGATCTTGAGCGCGGTGGTGATCATCGGAATCTGCAGCGGCAGCCGGGCCAGCGCGAGGATGCGCATCGGCCACGGCTTGTCCCACCACAACCGGACCATGTTGATGTTGCCCGGCAGCACCGCCAGGAACAGCGCGGCCGCGGCCAACGCCGCCAACCGCCGGGTCTGCAGCGGCAGCAAAAGGGCGCCGATCCCGAGCTCAGCGACGCCGGACGCGTAGGTGTAGAAACGCGGGGGGCCGGGCAGTTCAACGGGGATGATGTCGTCGAACGGCTTCGGCGCCACGAAGTGGAGGGTGCCGACGCCAAACAGCATCGCCGCGATTCGGTAGGCAAGCGTCTGGCTGGCGTCCCGTTGAGGATTATGTGTGATGGCGGTCATGGTTACATTGTGTCGTGCGTCCGGTCGAGCCGATGGGCAGTGGTCAAAGTTAGACCTCGGGAACGCGATCTCGACGAGACGCTGACCGCCCAGCCCGGCTACGCGCTCGTCGGCGTGGTGCGGGTCCCGGAGGCGCAAGTCAGCCCGGTGCGGGCCATTTGGCGACGTGTCGCGGTCGCACTGCTGGCCTTGGTGGTGGCGGTGATCACCGTCTACCTTGGCCGGTCCGGATACACCGACGTGCGCGGCGTTCCGCTGTCGTTCGTCGACTGCTTGTATTTCGCCACGATCTCGCTGACCACGGTCGGTTACGGAGATCTGACGCCGTACTCGGAATTCGCTCGGCTGACCAACGTTGTCATCATCACGCCGCTGCGGATTCTGTTCCTCGTGGTGTTGGTCGGCACGACC
>CBAAAS010000438.1:0-3580 GCA_964658855.1 uncultured Mycobacterium sp. | reverse complement strand
TCGCTGGGGTGAAGCGGGTGAGCCGGGCCCATCGACATCACGACGGTGCGTACTGCGCGTCCCGTTTCGCGGACCGCCGCAGCGTAATTGGCGGCGGCGGTGACGACTCCGGCGTCAACAGGGTAGGTGAAGTAGGTCTGCTCCACATCGGCGAGTGCGGCCACCAGAGTGCGCCGATCATGCAGATCCCCGACGACCACCTCCGCGCCGAGCGCGGCCAGCGCGTCGGTGCGCTCGCTGAGCGTGCGGGCCAAGATCCGCACCGGCTTGCCCTCTTCACGCAGCCTGCGCGCGACGTGCTCGCCGGTGGATCCGTGACGCCCGGTGGCGCCCGTCACCAGGATCGGTGCGGCGGATCCGCTCATCGAGAATCCCCTCGGCTGTGTGCGACGGCGTCGCCGTTCGGTCGACTGGACCAACCATCACCGCTGACTTAATTTTTGTCAAGTCAACTTGTCGGTCATCGTCTGACAAACATTGCGGTAGATGATGTTTAACCTGCGCTGACTGAGCTGAGACCTCAAGGCGTGCGACTCAGGGCACCGACCGCAAGCTCAAGACCGGGAGCGGGCCGCGAAAAACCCAGTTGAAAGGCGTTTTATTCCATTTCCGCCGATTTCTCGAAGATACGGAACAGTTCACTACATTGGCTTGACTTGACTAGAGCTAGATGTGACAGTGTCGTTCAACGACGCCCTCGCACATGACAGCGACGAACGGAATCACGATGACCACCGAGAGAGACAGCCTGCTCGTCACCGGAGCGGCCGGCAGAACCGGCGGCTACACGACAAAGCTGCTCCTCGAGCGTGGCCATCGCGTGCGCGCACTGGTGCATCGATTCGACGACCGCGCTGCCCTTCTGCGCGACAGCGGAGCGGAGGTCGTCGTCGGCGACCTGCATGACATCGACACGGTCCGCGAGGCCGCCGACGGCGTTCGCGCCGCCTACTTCGTCTACCCGATCAGCCCGGGCTTGCTCGAGGCGACAACCACATTCGCCGAAGCGGCCGAAGAAGCCGGGGTCAGCTCGATCGTCAACATGTCACAGATCTCGGCCCGGCGCGGCGCGGCCAGCGATGCGGCGCGTATCCACTGGTTGGGCGAGCGGATCCTGGATTGGTCACCGGTAGCCGCAACTCATTTGCGTCCAACGTTTTTCGCCGAGTGGTTCACGAGATTCGGCGCCACGGGCATCCGCGAAGAGGGGATATTGCGGCTTCCCTTCGGCGACGGTCGGCACGCCCCGATCACGGCGGAAGACCAAGGTCGCGTGATTGCCGCCATCTTGGAGAACCCGGCGGAGCACGCCGGTCAGATTTATCCGCTGTTCGGTGCCGTGGAGATGAACCACGACCAGATCGCCGAGGCGATCTCCGAGGTACTGGGACGCCCAGTGCGCTACGAACCGGCGGACATCCCGACATGGATCGAAGGCATCAGGGCTCGGGGCTTTACAGAATTCCAGGCTCAGCACCTGGCCAACGTCGCGGTCGACTACCAGAGCGGCATTTTCGCGGGCAACAACGACTTGGTTGAACGGATCGGCGGTAAGAAGCCGACCACCGTGCAGGAATTCATCGCCGACAGTCTCCCGGAATTCACCAACTGACAGCCGGAAAGCCCGAAAGGTAAACAGGTGAGCCAACGTTCCACCGGTCGCGCGTTCCTGCAGCGCGGATGGCTGGCTTTGGTGACTGTTGTCGCGCTGGGGTTGGGCGCGGTATGCATGTGGAAGGTGCACCAATTCTCCGAGCCGAAGCCGGTGATCACCGTCAATGGCCCGCAAGCCCCTGAGGAATTCAACCCGAAGCGGCTCACCTACGAGGTGTCCGGGTCTGTCGGCAGCGGCGGAATGCTGGTCTACGTCGACATCGACGGGCACCCGCACAAGGTCGACATCAAGGCCCTGCCGTGGTCACACACCGAGACGACCGTGCTGACCGTGGTGTCGGGAAGCATCTCGGCACACGTCCACGGGGGGCAGGCCGTCTGCCGAATGCTGGTGGATGGCGTTGTCCGAGACCAGCAATCATCAGCTCATGCTGACGCCGATGTCCAGTGCCGGGTGAAGTCCGCGTGAGCGCACATCGGGCGGGACGACCATTCTTCGCCAGAACAGTTCGCGTTCTGTCGATACCGATCATCGTTTTCTGGGCATTTCTCGCCGTATCCACGAATGCCTTTATGCCGCAGGTGGAACGGGTCGCCGAGGAGTTGGCCGGCCCGATGGTTCCGACCTATGCGCCGTCGCAGGTCGCGATGCTCAGGATCGGCGACAAGTTCCACGAGTCCACCTCGACCAGCTTGACCATGGTCGTGTTGGAGGCCAACCGTCTGCTGAGCGAGCAGGACCACAAGTACTACGACGACTTGATTGTGCGACTGCGGCACAACGCTCACGTGCAGTACGCGATGGACCTGTGGGGCAAGCCGTTCACCGCCGCGGGCGCGCAAAGCGTCGACGGCAAATCCACTTATGTGCTGCTGCGGCTCGCCGGCGACATCGGGCAGATGGAAGCCAACCAATCCGTGGACTCCATAAGGGAACTCGTCGACAACGACACCCCGCCTCCGGGGCTGCGGGTCTACGTCAGCGGCGCGGCCCCACTGGCCTCGGACACCCTGTCGATCGCGGATTCGAGCCTGAACAACATCACGATCGTCACGGTCATCCTCATCTTCATCATGCTGTTGCTGGTGTACCGCCGCCTCACCACGCTCGTCGTACCCATGTACAGCGTGCTGTTCGAAATCCTGGTGGCCAAGGGCGTGGTGTCGACCTTCGGCCACATTGGTCTCATCCCGCTGTCGTCGTTCGCTGTAAACGTCGTCATCTCACTGACTCTGGGAGCGGGAACCGACTACGGCATCTTCTTGATGGGCCGCTATCAGGAAGCACGCCTGGACGGGGAAAGCCAGGAAGAGGCCTACTACACCGCTTTCAAGGGTGTTGCGCCCATCATCATCGGGTCGGGGCTGACGATCGCCGGCGCATGCTTCTGCCTGAGCTTCGCGCGACTGAACTACTTCCACACCATGGGGCCCGCCGTCGCGGTCAGCATGCTGTTCACCATCGCGGCGGCGCTCACACTGGCGCCGGCCCTGCTGACACTGGGCAGCATCTTCGGGCTCTTCGAGCCCCGGTCCCAGGTCAAGGCGACCCTGTACCGGCGCATCGGGGCCAGCGTGGTGCGCTGGCCAAAGCCGATCCTGGCGGCCAGTTCCGCGGTCGTCATGCTCGGCGCGGTCTTTGTGCCCACCTACAAGCAGAACTACGACGATCGCCAGTACCAGCCGACAAGCGCCTCGGCCAAAAAGGGCTTCGCGGCCGCCGACCGGCACTTTCCGCCCAGCAAGTTGTTCTCCGAGATGTTGATGGTCGAAACCGACCACGACATGCGCAACTCTGCGGACTTCATCTCGCTGGACCGGGTCGCCAGGGCGCTGATTCGACTGCCCGGTGTGGCGATGGTGCAAAACATCACCCGGCCGTTGGGACGGCCGCTGGAACACGCCACCATCCCCTACTTGTTCACGACGCAGGGCAGCGGCAATGGTCAGCAGCTTCCCTTCAACC
>CBAAAS010000437.1:0-3584 GCA_964658855.1 uncultured Mycobacterium sp. | reverse complement strand
TCGTATTTGCACAAGGAACCTAATCGCACGTGTTGGCAGTGTAGATTCCTCCCACAAAAAGCGATGGTATTATTATAACACACAAAAAAATGGGCTAAGTGGATCGACTGCTGGCTGGACCCGCACTGCCGGTCGACGGTAACGCCGGGCACGGTCTCCGGCCACCCAGCGGCCAACAGCGCAGTGCGGCCAATGTCCATCGACTGCTCCCCGGCCTGCATGACGCAGCCCCAGATCACGTCGTCGACGAGACCGGGGTCGATGCCGGCCTTCTGGACGAGGGCGTTGAGCACCTGCGCGGACAGATCGGCGGCATGAACGCCGGACAGGCCGCCATTCCTCTTACCGACGGGTGAACGAACTGCCTCGACGATGACGGCTTCGGCCATGACATATCTCCTTTGACATGAGTTGCTCCGCCGATTATCGACCAACTCGTTAGTCGGCTCACGCCGGGGTGCCCTACCGCTCGGTAGCGTTGACGGCATGTCCCGCATCGTCATCATCGGCGGCCACGGCAAGGTCGCTCTGCATCTGGCCCGCATCCTCACCGACCAGGGAGATCAAGTGTCCTCGGTCATCCGCAATCCCGATCACGCCGACGACATCGGCGCCACCGGCGCCCACCCCGTCGTCGCAGATATCGAGCATTCGGACACTTCCGCGCTGGCCGATCTCCTGGCCGACCAGGACGCTGTGGTGTTCGCGGCCGGCGCCGGCGGCGGCGACCCGGCCCGCACCTACGCCGTCGACCGCGACGCCGCAATCCGGGTGATCGACGCCGCCGGCCAGGCCGGCGTGCGACGGTTCGTGATCGTGTCGTACTTCGGCGCGGGACCTGACCACGGGGTATCGCCGGACGATTCGTTTTTCGCCTACGCCGAGGCGAAATCGGCCGCGGACGCCCACCTTCGCGCGACGGACCTGGACTGGACAGTGCTCGGACCCGGCAGCCTGACGTTGGACCCGGGGACCGGACGGATAGCCGTCGGCGCCGGTGCCGAGAAAGGTTCGGTCCCGCGCGAGGATGTCGCGCTGGTGGCCGCTCAAGCACTGCACGACGACTCCACGATCCGACGGACCATTGACTTCAACAGCGGTGACCTGCCCATACCCGAAGCGCTGGCCGCCGACGGCGATCGCAAGCCCGGCTAAGCCGGGTGCGGCGGGTCGCCGCCACAAACCAGGTAACGTCAGCGTCGCAGTCGGTCTGCCGATCTCGTCGCTCGCGACGGAGTCGGCATCGAGCGAAGCAGGTTAGATGCGCTTCGTAAGAGGGAACCCGGTGAGAGTCCGGGACTGTCCCGCAGCGGTATGCAGGAACGACCGCCGTCTCAAAGCACTGATCGCGAGATCGGGAAGCGACGGCCAGTAGGAGCACCAGCCGGTGCATGCCTGTGAGTCCGAAGACCTGCCGACTGTGCCGGGCGCGCCGCGCCTGGCGGCTCACCGCCTCGTGGAATGGGCGTCTGGCCGTAACGGTTGCAGTGCTGTGTGCGCTGCGCCGGACCGGTTGTACGTCCGTTGGCGGTGACCACCCCGTCGATTTAAGGACGAACCGATTGTGACCGCATCACCGTTTACCGCCACTATCACCGGCTCACCGCGGATTGGCCCGAAGCGCGAGCTCAAGCGCGCTACCGAGAGCTACTGGAAGGGCAAGACCAGCCGCTCAGACCTCGAAAAGGTCGCGGCCACCATCCGTCACGACACCTGGGCCCAGCTGGCCGCCGTCGGCCTCGACTCGGTGCCGGTGAATACCTTCTCCTACTACGACCAAGTGCTCGACACCGCCGTGCTGCTGGGTGCGCTGCCGGAGCGCGTGCAGGCCGTGTCCGACGACCTCGACCGTTACTTCGCCGCCGCGCGCGGCAACGGCGACGTCGCGCCGTTGGAGATGACCAAGTGGTTCGACACCAACTACCACTACATCGTCCCGGAAATCGGACCGAAGACGAAGTTCTCGCTGCACCCGGACAAGGTCCTGTCGGAGCTCAAAGAGGCTCAGGAGCAAGGCATCACGGCCCGCCCGGTTGTCATCGGACCGGTGACGTTCTTGCTGCTGAGCAAGGCGGTCGGCGGCGCCGGCGCTCCGATCGAGCGACTCGACGAACTGGTTCCGCTCTACACCGACCTGCTGGGCCAGCTCGCCGACAAAGGCGTGGAGTGGGTGCAGATCGATGAGCCGGCACTGGTGACTGACATCTCCGCCGACGCGCCGGCGCTCGCCGAGCGGGTCTACAACACCCTGGGAGCGTTGGACAAGCGGCCCGCGATCCACGTCGCCACCTACTTCGGCGACCCCGGCAAGAGCCTGGCCGCGCTGGCCCGCACGCCCATCGAGGCGATCGGCGTCGACCTCGTCTACGGCGCCGACGCCGCGATCGGATCGGTTCCAGAGCTGGCGAACAAGACCCTGGTGGCCGGAATCGTTGACGGACGCAACATCTGGCGCACCGACCTGCAGGCTGCGCTGGGCACGCTGGGCAGCTTGCTGGAAAACGTTGCCGCCGTGGCAGTCTCGACGTCGTGCTCGACTCTGCACGTGCCGTACTCGCTGGAACCCGAGGCCGATCTGGACGACGCGCTGCGCAGCTGGCTGGCGTTCGGCGCCGAAAAGGTGCACGAAGTCGTCACGTTGGCAAAGGCACTCAAGGACGGCCGCGAGGCAGTGGCCGACGAGATCGCCGAGTCGAACGCGGCGGTCGCTTCCCGCGAGAAGGACCCACGGCTGAACAACGACAAGGTGCGCGAGCGCATCAAGGAGATCGCGAAGTCCGGTGGCACGGAGCGCGGTCCGGCGGCCGAACGTCGCGAAGCGCAGATCGAGCGACTGCACCTGCCACCGCTGCCGACGACCACGATCGGGTCCTTCCCGCAGACCGTCGACATTCGCAAGGCGCGCGCCGCACTGGTCGCCGGTGACATCGACGAGGCGGAGTACACCCACCGGATGCAGTCCGAAATCGCCGACGTGATCAAGCTGCAGGAGGAGCTGGGACTCGACGTGCTGGTGCACGGCGAGCCCGAGCGCAACGACATGGTGCAGTACTTCGCCGAGCAACTGGACGGCTTCTTCGCCACGAAGAACGGCTGGGTGCAGTCTTACGGCAGCCGGTGCGTGCGTCCACCGGTGCTTTTCGGCGACGTGACCCGACAGCACCCAATGACGGTGGAGTGGGCCAAATATGCGCAGTCGCTGACCGAAAAGCCGGTCAAGGGAATGCTCACCGGTCCGGTGACGATCCTGGCGTGGTCGTTTGTTCGCGACGACCAGCCACTTGCCGACACCGCCTATCAGGTGGCGCTGGCGATCCGCGACGAAACCGTGGACCTTCAGTCGGCTGGTATCGCGGTGATCCAGGTCGACGAGCCCGCGCTGCGAGAGTTGTTGCCGCTGCGCGACTCTGAAAAGAAGGCCTACCTGGACTGGGCGGTCGGCTCATTCCGGCTGGCGACGTCGGGTGTGGAGGACTCCACACAGATCCACACGCACCTGTGCTACTCGGAGTTCGGTGAGGTGATCGGCGCGATCGCCGACCTGGACGCCG
This sequence comes from uncultured Mycobacterium sp., assembly GCA_964658855.1. Taxonomy (GTDB): domain Bacteria; phylum Actinomycetota; class Actinomycetes; order Mycobacteriales; family Mycobacteriaceae; genus Mycobacterium. Next base: position 33 of record CBAAAS010000437.1, on the reverse strand, counting down.
ACGTCACCTCGATCGAGGCGGCCCGCTCGCACA
>CBAAAS010000436.1:0-3595 GCA_964658855.1 uncultured Mycobacterium sp. | reverse complement strand
CCCACGCGGGGTGATCGCCAAATCGTTAGCTTCCCGAGATCCACCCGAGCCCTAGGGCTAGATTCGCTTGTCATGGGACTGCTATTTGATCCGAACACCTACGACCCGTCGCACTTCAACCCGGAAACGCGGCGCCAGCTGCGCGCGGTGATCGAGTGGTTCGAAGGTCGCGGCAAGGTCAAGCTGCTGCGCGACGACCTCGAGGCGGCGTGGGTGTCGGACTTCCTCGACTTCATCAAGCAGGAGAAGATCTTCGCGACCTTCCTCACGCCTTCGGAGTACGGCGGCGGCGACCCGAACAAGCGATGGGACACCTCCCGCAACGCCGCGCTGAGCGAGATTTTCGGGTTCTACGGGCTGTCGTATTGGTATGCCGAGCAGGTGACCATCTTGGGTCTCGGGCCCATTTGGCAGAGCGACAACATCAAGGCCAAGGAACGCGCGGCCGCGCAGCTCGAGGCCGGCGGCGTGATGGCGTTCGCGCTGTCCGAACGTGAGCACGGCGCCGACATCTACAACACCGACCTGCTCCTCACGCCCGCTGGGGACGACGACGACGAAGGTGTCATCTTTCGGGCGTCGGGGGAGAAGTACTACATCGGCAACGGCAACGTCGCGGGCATGGTGTCGGTGTTCTCGCGTCGCACCGACATCGACGGCGCCGACGGCTACGTCTGGTTCGTCGCCGACAGCGGCCATCAGGACTACGAGCTCATCGACAACGTGGTCCACGGTCAGATGTTCGTCAGCAACTTCCGGCTCAACGACTACCCGGTGCACGAGGAGGACATCCTGTGCACCGGCCCGGAGGCGTTCTCGGCCGCACTCAACACCGTCAACGTCGGCAAGTTCAACTTGTGCTCAGGCTCGATTGGCATGTGCGAGCACGCCTTCTACGAAGCGATCACCCACGCCAACAACCGCATCCTGTACGGCAACCCGGTCACCGACTTCCCGCACGTGCGGGCCAGTTTCGTCGAGGCCTACGCCCGGGTGATCGCGATGAAGTCGTTCAGCGATCGTGCGATCGACTACTTCCGCAGCGCCAGCCTCGATGACCGTCGCTACCTGCTGTTCAACCCGGTGACCAAATCCAAGGTGACTTCCGAAGGCGAGACCGTGGTCACCCTGTTGTGGGATGTGCTGGCCGCCAAGGGCTTCGAGAAGAACACCTACTTTAGCGAAGTGGCCCGGCTGATCGGTGCCCTGCCGCGGCTGGAGGGCACCGTGCACGTCAACGTGGCACAGATCCTGAAGTTCATGCCGAACTACATGCTCAACCCCGCGGAGTATCCGGAGATCGGCACCCGCAACGACCCGGCCGACGACACGTTCTTCTGGGCGCAGGGGCCGGCTCGCGGAGCGTCCAAAGTTCAGTTCGCCGACTGGACAAAGGTTTACGAACAGCACTCGAAGGTCCCCAACGTCGCGCTGTTCTACGAGCAGGCGCGCGCCCTGAAAGAGCTGCTGATCACTGCGGCGCCGAGTCCGGAGCAGATGAAAGACCTCGACTTCCTGCTCGTGGTCGGTCATCTGTTCACGTTGGTCGTCTACGGCCAGCTGATCCTCGAGCAAGCGGATCTGATCGGCCTCGATGCCGACCTGGTGGATCAGATCTTCGAGGTCCAGATCCGCGACTTCTCCGGCTACGCCGTCTCGCTGCACGGCAAGCCGAGTTCCACCTCGGCACAACAAGACTGGGCCCTGGCTGCCGTCCGTAAGCCTGTCACTGACGCCGATCGGTTTGACCGGGTATGGCAACAGGTCGAGGCCTACGACGGCGCTTACGAGATGCGGCCCTAGTCGATGGGGCCGACCCGCTGCGCCCGGCTGTGCCGAGCTTGCGATCGGCCCTAGTTAGGGGATCACGCGAACGGAACGTCATCCGGAGCCGCTCGCCGGGCGGCCAGTAGTGCGCGAGCGGGATCGCCGATCGGGATCCGCAACGGCAGTTGCGGCTTCTCGGCGGCGTCCGCGATTTCGTTGGCCACCTGTTCAGGAGTGATGATCGAGCGACGCACCTCTTCGTCCCCCGCAAGGCTGGCGTAGGGATCGTCGGGCAGCGTGTAGCTCTTCACATTGTCCAGCGCGCCGGAACTCACTGCGCCGGGTTCGAGCAGCGCGGGCTGGATGCCGAACGGCGCCACCTCGATCGCGATCGCTTCGACGAGCGCCTCCAGCGCCCACTTCGTCGATGCATAAGCCGCTCCGGTCGGCAGCACGACACGGCCGAGGACGCTGGACATGAACAGCAGCTTGCCCTCACCCCGTGCCCGCATGCCTGGCAGCGCGGCCTGCGCGACGCGCAATGCGCCCACGGTGTTCAGGTTGAACAGTCGCTGCAGTTCGGCCAGCGGGATGGCTTCGACCGCGGCATAGAAGATGTCGGCCGGGTTGATGACGACGATGTCGACATCACCGGCGGCCGCGAACGCAGCGGTTACGCTGGCGTCATCGGTGACGTCGAGGGCGAGGCGCTGAGCGAGGTCGAGATCTTGCAGCGATCGAGGGTCGCGGGCAGTGCCGATCACGCGGTGGCCGCGTCGGATGAACTCTTCGGTGATGGCGCGGCCGATACCGCGACCTGCTCCGGTGACGAGGACAGTTGACATGGTGTTGGCTCCTTGAGCTCTCGCGGACGTCTGATGCTGTAGTAAACCGACCGGTGTACTTTCTTGTTCCAAGTTAGCCGAGCTTTCTGCGGCGGTAAAGCCGATCCGATGTGACGCCGGGCATACGATCGGCAGATGCATGGCGCCAAGATTCTGATCACCGGCCCGACCGGACAAGTTGCCATTCCCATCGCCCGGGCTCTGGCGGCCGACAACGAAGTGTGGGGAATCGCCCGTTTCACCAATGCGGCGGCTCGCCAAACGCTGGAAGAGGCGGGCGTTCGGTGCGAGACGGTCAACCTCGCTGCCGGTGAATTCAAAAGTCTGCCAGCCGATTTTGACTATGTGCTCAATCTGGCCGTGGCGAAAAGTGGCGACTGGGACAAGGATCTCGGCGCCAACGCCGAGTCTGTCGGCCTGCTCATGGCGCATTGCCGCAGTGCAAAAGCGTTCCTGCACTGCTCATCTGCCGCCGTCTACGACCCACCGGACGACGAACCCCGCACCGAGCACTCCGCGCTGGGCGACAACCACAAGCCGTTGTTTCCTACCTACTCCATCTCCAAGATCGCCGGTGAAGTCGTCGCCCGGACTATGGCGCGCGCCCTCGGAGTGCCGACCGTCATCGCCCGTCTCAACGTCCCGTACGGCGACAACGGGGGATGGCCGTTCTATCACATGGAGATGATGCTGGCCGGCATCCCGATCCCAGTACCCGCCGGAGTTCCGGCCAGCTACAACCCAATTCACGAAGACGACATCATCGCGACGATCCCGAAGCTGCTCGCGGCCGCATCGGTGCCGGCGACCACGGTCAACTGGTGTGGCGACCAGACCGTCAGCCTGCAGGACTGGTGCCGCTACCTCGGCGGACTGGTCGGCAAGGAACCGGTGTTCGAGGAAAGCCCACAGGCGTTGCGCGGCAATCCCACCGACGTGTCACGCATGCACGAACTGGTCGGTGCCGGCACGGTCGACTGGCA
>CBAAAS010000435.1:0-3598 GCA_964658855.1 uncultured Mycobacterium sp. | reverse complement strand
CGCCCGCTTACGCTTAACGGGTGAGTCTGGTGAATAGCGTCATGTTGGTCTTGCAGGTCGCCGTGGCGATGACGGCGCTCTATGCCTTCGTGCACGCGGCGATGCAACGGCACGACGCCTATACGGCGGCCGACAAGATGACCAAGCCGGTGTGGCTGTTGATCCTGGGCGCCTCGGTTCCGCTGACCATGATGCTCAGCGCGCTGGGCGCGACCATCGGCGCCTGCGCGGCCGGCGTCTACCTCGTCGACGTGCGGCCCAAACTCCTTGAGATCCAAGGTAAGTCACGATAGTTACATGCGAGTTCTGATTCTCGCGGCGATGCTCCTCGGCGCGTTGGCGGGCGTTTCGCCTGCGTCGGCTGATCCGGGGCCGAACGCATTTCCGTACCCGCCGCCGTTCGTCGACCACGTTCTGTGGGCCCAATGGTCCGAGAGGACCCAGCTGTCCAGTCTTCGGGTCTATCCGACGACGTCGGGCCGCGTGGCCTCCAAGCGCCTCGGCTCGCCGAGTCCCGAGGTCGATGAGGCGTGGGCCGAGGTGCTCATGATGTCGCCGCAGGCCGACACCCCGGGGATGCATGACCAGTTCCGCTGCCACTGGGATTTCGCCGAGGCGGCTCAGCCCGGCAAGACCAGCTGGAATCTGGAGCCTTGGCGGCCCGTCGTCGACTACACGACGATGGTCGCCGATGCCTGCAATCCTGGCGGCGCACAGGAGCCGTTCTGATGCCGTGGACCCGCGCGCAGGTCGCCGCCCTCGTCGACCACACCCTGCTCAAGCCCGAGGCCACTGCTGCTGAGGTCGCCGCCGTCGCCGAGGAAGCTGCGGCGCTCGGCGCCTGCGCCGTGTGCGTCTCGCCGTCGATGGTGGACCACGCCATCCACGCCGGCGTTCCGGTTGCCGCGGTCGCCGGATTCCCTTCTGGCAAACATCTTTCCGAGCTCAAGGCGCGCGAAGCCGCGCTGGCTGTAGCAGCGGGTGCGGCCGAGGTCGACATGGTGATCGACGTCGGCGCGGCGCTTGCCGGCGAGTTCGACGCCGTGCGCGCTGACATCGCAGCGGTGCGCGCCGCTGTCCCCGACGCGCTGCTCAAGGTCATCGTCGAATCGGCCGCCCTGTTGACGATTGCCGACGAGCACACACTGATCGCCGTGTGTCGCGCCGCCGAGGATGCCGGCGCCGACTTCGTCAAGACCTCAACGGGTTTCCATCCCGCGGGCGGCGCATCGCCGGAGGCCGTCGCGCTGATGGCCGACACCGTGGGCGGTCGGCTGGGAGTCAAAGCCAGCGGTGGCATCAGGACGGCCGAGTCCGCCCTGGTGATGCTCGACGCGGGCGCCACCCGGCTCGGGTTATCGGGAACCCGCGCGGTGCTCGACGCGCTGAGCTAAAGGTCGGCGTCATCGAGATTGACGTTGGTGCGAGGAAGTGCGAGTGGCCGGCGCGCTAGCGTCGATCTCGTCGACCGGGCGAGCTAGAGGTCGGCCAGGCAGGGGTCCTGGCTACCGCCGGCCGGGATGGTCGCGTTGGTGCTGGAGAACGTCGCCTCCACCCCGCTGTCGGTGACCTTGATGCTGTCGGCATGCAGGCCCAACGGATAGTTCCGGGTGGCCTTGGCCATCAGGTCGTCGAGGTACTTCTGCGCGGTGTCAGTCGAAATGTTCGCGCCCAGCGCGGACACGCTGACCACTTGCAGCGACAGCCCGTTGTTGACGATCTGCGGCTTGAGGGTGGCGCTGTTCACCAGGCCCTTGAGCACGATCGTCCCGTCGCCGGGGTTGGTGGTGACACCGCTGGTGACGAACGCGCCGAGCACCGGCACGGCCTGCTGGATCGACTGCTTGATGCCATCCGACGACCACGTGACCGTCCCGTTCACCGATCCGATGGTGCCCTGAGAGTTGTTGGTGTTGTTCAACTTGATGTCGCGAACGTCGAAGCTGACCTTCATGCCTTTGGCCTTGCGCACCTGGTTGCCGCCGGTCTGCACGGAGATGTCGCTGTAGTCCTTCGTGAGGTACTGCCACAGCACCGGCGGGGCCGGTGAGAACGACACGCTGGAGCTGTCCTGCACCTCGCACTGCACCGCGTTCGCCACCTTGGTGCTCGCGGCATGACGGGCGTACAACTCGCCACCGATCGGGACCGCGATCACCACCAGCGCCACGATCAGCAGGATCAACAGCAGCGACGTCCGGTTGGCGAAGAAACGGCGACCACCCGGATCTCCCGCGGCCGGTGCATCCTGCGGAGGAGGCGTCGGTATCGATATCCGGGTGGTCAGGTTCTCGTGTGCGGGCGGCGGCGGTGGGCCGGGCTGCTGCGCCCGCGGGTTGGACGGGAGGCCCTGTTGCGGCGGCGGACCGGGTTGCTGCGGCCGGGCGGGCGGGCGACCGGGCTGCTGCGGCCGCGGCACGTCACGAGCCGACGGCTGTGGCGGGCGAGGTTGGGGAATGTGGCGGGTCGGCGATTCCGACGGCGGCGGCACGGGCCTGCGGCGCGGCGGGAACCCGCGGTTTGGCGGCCCGGCGGGCCGGGACGGACGGCCGCGATCGGGCGGCTCGCTGCCTGGGGGCACCGGTGGATTGGTCATCAGCGGGCCGCCCTAGACATTCGCGAAGCAGGGGTCTTGCCCGCCCGGGGGGATCGAGGCATTGTGCGTCGAGAAGTGTGCCGCCACACCGTCACTGGTGACCTGCACGCTGTCGGCCTGGATGCCCAGCGGATATTGCTTGAGCAGCGCCGCGGTGAAGGTGTTCAGCGCTGTCTGCGCGGTCTCGTGGGGGATCAGAACACCGAGCGCGTTGACCTTGTAGACCTGCAGCGTCAGCTTGCCGTCGGCCACCACCGGTTTGACGGTGACGCCGCCCAGACCCATCGCCCCGGTGAGCTCGATGGTGCCGGCGCTGGGGTCGGTCGTGACGCTGTTGACCAGGCCGCCAATGAACGGCAGGGAGTTCTGAATGGTCTCCTGGATACCTGCCGACGTCCAGGTGATGTTGGCATCCAGCTTGCCGATGGTGCCTTTGGAATCGGCGTTGCCGTTGAGATCGACGTCGTCGATCTCGATGTCGGCCTTCATGCCCTTGGCGTTTTTGATGTTGTTTCCGGCGGTGTGGATCGTGATGTCGTTGTAGTGACCGGTCAAGTGCTGCAACAGAAATGGGCTCGAGCCGAACGACACGGTGGCCCCGTCCTGGATGACGCACGAGGTCGCAGCGGCTACGACGGTGTTGGCTCGGTGACGGGCATAGAGTTCCCCGCCGACCAGGCCGGCGATACCCAGTGCCGCGACGATGACCAGCACCAGGATGATCGACACCGGGTCGCCGCGTAGGCGGAAGCGGCGCTTGGCTTTTGCGGGGCCGGCAGTGTCCGACGCCGTCGGCTGATCGAAGGGTTCGCCGGCCGGGTACTGCTGGGTCGGCGGCGGATACGTCGGCGGAGTCGGTGGTTGATACCCGTACTCGGCCTGCGGCGCCGCCTGGGTGGGCGAATCCGGGTCGCCGGGACGAGACCAGGGCGACGACGGGTCCTGGTTTGGGGGTCCCTGCGGATTCGTCATTTGCGCGATTCTGCCTTATCGGGATGAGCG
>CBAAAS010000434.1:0-3602 GCA_964658855.1 uncultured Mycobacterium sp. | reverse complement strand
AGCTCGACATGCGGTTCGGTTCGGTCGAGATCCGATTGCCCGAAGGCGCCAGCGCTTCCCTTGACGACGTCGAGGTCTACGGCGGCAGCGCCTCTGATCGGCGGAAGGTCGCGCCGGCTGAGGGCACACCACACGTGGTGTTGACCGGCCGAGTGGTCTGCGGCTCGGTGAAGGTCAGAGGTCCGCGCCGGTCTCTGGTGCGCCGCCGCGGCCGTGCCTGAGTCGCTCGCTAACGGATACCCTGAAAACATGCCTGTTCGTTCTGCTCTGTCCGCCGGCGCGGTCTCGCCGACCCTTCCGGTGCCCAAGTCGATCGTCCGCCCGGAATACGTCGGTAAGTCGACGGCGAAGGAGGGCACCGAGCCATGGGTGCAGACGCCTGAAGTGATCGAGAAGATGCGGGTCGCCGGGCAGATCGCGGCCAGCGCGCTCGCCGAGGCGGGCAAGGCCGTCGCTCCCGGCGTGACGACTGACGCGCTGGACCGGATCGCCCACGACTACATGGTCGACCACGGCTCCTACCCATCGACCTTGGGATACAAGGGCTACCCCAAATCCTGCTGCACGTCGCTCAATGAGGTTATCTGCCACGGAATTCCCGATTCGACCGTGATCGAAGACGGCGACATCGTCAACATCGACGTCACGGCCTACATCGACGGTGTGCACGGCGACACCAACGCCACGTTTCTGGCCGGCGATGTCTCCGAGGAGCACCGCCTGCTGGTCGAACGCACCCACGAGGCCACCATGCGGGCGATCAAGGCCGTCAAACCGGGGCGTGCGCTGTCGGTGGTGGGCCGGGTGATCGAGTCGTATGCAAACCGGTTCGGCTACACCGTCGTTCGTGATTTCACCGGCCACGGCATCGGCACGACGTTTCACAACGGCTTGGTGGTGCTGCACTACGACCAGCCTGCCGTCACCACCATCCTGGAGCCGGGGATGACCTTCACCATCGAGCCGATGATCAACCTCGGGTCGCTGGATTACGAGATCTGGGACGACGATTGGACCGTCGTCACCAAAGACCGCAAGTGGACCGCGCAATTCGAACACACCCTGCTGGTCACCGACTCCGGCGCGGAAATTCTGACCCTTCCGTGACCCCGTGAGATCGTGAGCGGCGCGCTGCTGGTCGCCGGAACGACATCCGACGCAGGCAAATCGATGGTGGTCGCCGGGCTCTGCCGGTTGCTGGCCCGCAAGGGAATTCGGGTCGCGCCGTTCAAGGCGCAGAATATGTCGAACAACTCCGCGGTCACCGTCGAGGGCGGCGAGATCGGCCGGGCGCAGGCGATGCAGGCTCGCGCGGCCGGCCTGGCACCCAGCGTGCGATTCAACCCGATCCTGCTCAAGCCCGGCAGCGACATGACCTCGCAACTGGTGATCAAAGGGCAGGTGGCCGGCACGGCCACCGCCGCGGAGTACTGGTCGGACCGCAAAAAGCTGTCCGCGTTGGTGCAAGACGAATTGGCAAAGCTGCGAAACGAATTCGATGCGGTCATCTGCGAGGGAGCCGGATCACCGGCCGAAATCAACTTGCGGGCAAACGACTTGGTCAACATGGGCCTGGCGCGCGCCGCGAACCTTCCGGTCGTGATCGTCGGCGACATCGACCGCGGTGGGCTGCTCGCGCATCTGTTCGGAACAGTGGCAGTGCTCGACGCGCAAGACCAGGCACTGATCGCCGGATTCATCGTGAACAAATTCCGTGGTGACGTTTCGCTGCTGGAACCCGGGCTGCGTCAACTCGCCGAAATCAGCGGCCGTCCCACCTACGGCGTCCTGCCTTACACCGACGACCTGTGGTTGGACACCGAGGACGCTGTCCCGGTGTTGGCGCACCGCGTCCTGGGCACTCCGCAAGCACCCCGCGGCTCGCAGTGGCTTCGAGTCGCCGTCCTGCGGCTGCCGCGAATCTCCAACTCCACCGACGTCGAAGCGCTGGCCTGCGAACCCGGCGTGCTGGTCCGCTGGGTGCGAGAGCCTGCCGACCTGGCCGATACCGATGTGATCGTGCTGCCGGGCACCAAATCCACCGTCGCCGACCTGGCCTGGCTGCGTGAACGCGGGCTGGAGCAAGCCATCCGCTCGCATGCCGCCTCGGGCCGCGCCGTGCTGGGCATCTGCGGCGGCTTCCAGATGCTGTGCCGGTCGATCGACGACCCGGTTGAAAGTCGATCCGGCCGGGTCGAGGCGATCGGAATGCTGGACGCCGAGATCATGTTCCAGCGTGACAAGGTGCTTCGTCGCCGGCAGGACTCGCTGCACGGCTACGAGATCCACCACGGGCGGGTGGCCCACTGCGCGGAGGCCACCTGGTTCGAGGTGGGCGGGGAGCCGGAGGGATACCGGCGCGGCCAGGTGTACGGGACGCACTGGCACGGCCTGTTCGACAACGACGACTTCCGCCGGCGATGGTTGACCGCCGCTGCGGCGGCAGCCGGGCGAGACGGGTTCGTCGTTGCCGAGGACACCGATGTGACGGTGCGACGCGATGCTCAACTCGATCTGATGTCCGATCTGCTGGACGCCCACCTCGACGTCGACGCGGTCACCGGACTGCTGGACGGCGGCCCGCCGCAGCGTTCGACGATCGTCGCAGCGCTTCGTTGACCGCGACCAATGGCTGGCGTAATCAAGGGTTTTCGTCAACACCGCTACGTTTTGTCGTCGTGGGCGTCGCAAGAGCGGCGCATGTTGCGCATGCGTTTCAAATTGCCACACAGCTAACGATCCGCCCGAAAATGGCCCGCGCGCGGTGCAATTCACTGTAATTTGCGGTGGTGCCTTCGACGATGATGACTACCGTCGACGGGTTTCCCATCCAGGTCTGCGACACCGGTCCGGAAAAGGGCTCCGTCGTCGTGCTGCTGTGCGCAGCCCAGCGGGCGCTCCCGGCTTACGAGGCGTTATCCGAGCGTCTGCACACCGCGTCGTTGCGCACCATCGCCGTCGCGCCGGACCCCCGCCTGACGCCCAAGTCGGTGATGGGGATTCTCGATGTGCTCGACGTCAGTTGGGGAGTGCTGGTCGGCGACCGCGACGGCGCCGAACTCGCCTGGGAACTGGCGGCCACCCGGCTCGACCGTTTCACCGGCCTGGTGGTGATCGACCGCGGCCACCCGCGGGTCGCCGATCAAGCCGGGGTGGTGCGCGACACGGACTGCCCGCCGGTCGAGATCAATACCACCGCGCTCGTCAGCAGCCCCGCGGCCCACTCGGTGGCCCAGGCCAGTCAGCGATTCGTCTACGGCGACTACCGGGTGGTCGAATTGCTCGGACGGCGCAACGCGCACGAGTCGACCGCGCAACTGGCCGCTGAGATCGTCCTACGCACCAGCACCTGGTGACAGATACGATCACCTCGTGAGCTTGTCGCGCGACGAACTCGAGCGACTCGTCGCCGCCGGTGATATCGACACCGTCATCGTCGCGTTCAGCGACATGTTGGGCCGGCTGATGGGCAAGCGGGTCTCGGCGCGGTTCTTCATCGACGAGGTGGCCGAGTCCGGCGCCGAAGCCTGCAACTATCTGTTCGCCGTCGACGTCGAGATGAACACCGTCGAGGGATACGCCACGTCGGGCTGGAACTCCGG
>CBAAAS010000433.1:0-3623 GCA_964658855.1 uncultured Mycobacterium sp. | reverse complement strand
CCAAGCTGACCAACACCGCCGACCTGATCCGGCTGATCATTCGCGACGAGGCCGTTCACGGCTACTACATCGGCTACAAGTACCAGAAGGGCCTGGCGCTCGAGGACGCGACGACGCAGGCCGAGCTCAAGGAGTACACCTACGACCTGCTCTACGAGTTGTACGAGAATGAGGCGGAGTACACCCAGGACCTCTACGACGAGGTCGGCCTGACCGAGGACGTCAAGAAGTTCCTGCGCTACAACGCCAACAAGGCGCTGATGAACCTCGGCTATGAGGCGCTGTTCCCTCGCGAGGAGACCGACGTCAACCCGGCGATCCTGTCGGCCCTGTCACCCAACGCCGACGAGAACCACGACTTCTTCTCCGGGTCGGGTTCGTCGTACGTCATCGGCAAGGCGGTCAACACCGAAGACGAGGACTGGAACTTCTAGAGCCGCAGGCCAGGGGCCGATCCCGGGACGGAACGTTCCGTGAACGGCTCATGAATAGTGGCGTGAGTCGGGCGTGAAAGTGGCGACTATGAGCCCGCAGCCATGACACTGGTCGGGTGGCGATAACACCAACTTCCGCGGTCAACTTCTTTCGTTCCGTCATCGCGTGGCTGCAGGTCGGCTATCCCGAGGGCGTTCCCGCGCCGGACCGCGTCGCGTTGCTGGCACTGCTGCGCAGCACACCGCTGAGCGAAGAAGAGATCACCGAGGTCGTTGACTCGATCGACGAGGAAGAGCTGTCGAACGGCACCGTCAACCGTGATGTGATCGCGGACTTCATCTCCGACATGACGCACTACGACGCCGGCCCGGAGAACATTGCGCGGGTGGCCGCAAGGCTGGCCGCCGCCGGCTGGCCGCTGTCCGGGATCAACGACCAGGCCGGCACGACGGCGGCCTCGGGGACTAACTCACAGAGTTGAGATGTCGATCACGAAGCGGTAGCGCACGTCGCTGGCCAGCACCCGCTCGTAGGCTTCGTTGACGTACGACGCCTCGATGACTTCGATTTCGGGCGTGACGTCGTGCTCGGCGCAGAAGTCGAGCATCTCCTGGGTTTCGGCGATGCCGCCGATGTTGGATCCGGACAGACTGCGGCGCGCCAGCGCGAGTGGGAACGCCGGAACCTCCATCGGGTGCTCGGGGATTCCCAACTCGACCAGCGTGCCGTCGACGTCGAGCAGCTGCAGGTAAGCGCCGAGATCCAGGTTCGCCGACACGGTGTTCAGGATGAGATCGAAACTGTTGCGCAGATTCTTGAAGGTGTCGCGGTCGGATGTCGCGTAGTAGTGCTTCGCGCCCAGGCGTAGACCGTCTTCCATCTTCTTCAGCGACTGCGAGAGCACCGTCACGTCGGCGCCCATCGCGGCACCGAGCTTGACGCCCACATGTCCGAGCCCGCCCAGCCCGATGATCGCCAGTCGGGTGTCAGCTCCGGCCTTCCAGTGTCGCAAGGGGGAGAACAGTGTGACTCCCGCGCACAGCAGCGGCGCCGCGAGGTCCAGCGGAATCGAGTCGGGGATGCGCACCACGAAGTTCTCGTTGACGACGACCGCCTGGCTGTACCCGCCCTGCGTCGGCGTGCCGTCTTTGTCGATGGCGTTGTAGGTGAAGGTCGCGCCGTTTTTGCAGTACTGCTCGAGGCCGGCCGCACAGCTGCTGCAGTGGCCACAGGAGTTCACCATGCAGCCCACGCCGACGTGGTCGCCGACCTTGTGCTTGGTGACGTCGGAGCCGACGGCGGTGACGACGCCGGCGATTTCGTGGCCGGGCACCACCGGGTAGTTGGGCTTGCCCCATTCGGCTTTCACGGTGTGGATGTCGGAGTGGCAGATTCCGGCGAACTTGATGTCAATGGCAATGTCGTGCGGGCCGGGATCGCGGCGCTCGATCGTGGTCTTGCTCAGGTGCCCCGTCTTGTCGGTGGCGGCGTACGCGGAAACAGTGCTCATCAGTAGTCCTCTTCAGTGCGCATTGGTTTCGTATCGATTCTAGTGAACGGCATCCAGATTAGCATAGGTAAGCTATGTAGTTCGCTGGATGCGTCCAGCATCACACCGATCGCTAGTTGATAGGCGCGTTGAGAAAGCGCAGGTCGTCAATGATGCCGCGGGCGGCGACCACGCCCCCGCCGGTCTGCCAGACCTCGTTGTTGACCACAAAGACGCGATTCTCGCGAGTGGCTGCCAATCTGCGCCACGCGTCGCTGTCGAAGATGGTCGGGGCGCGGTCCTTGGCTTCTGCCGAATCGAACGACACGTAGATCACGTCGGCGTCCGCTGCCGCGAAGTTCGCGGTGCCCGCCAGGTCGTTGTCGGTGCTACCCGCCTCGACATAGGGCTTGTCGGTAAACCGTTGCGCCGCAGGGCGATCCACGCCGACGGCAGTCAATACGCTGCCCGGGAAGTTGTCGGCGCCGTAGATTCGCACCGCGTTCTCGGTGAACTGCACGACCGATGCCTGGTAGTGGGTGGCGTCGTGCGCGGCGCCATCGTCGTGGGCCTTGGTGGTGAAGTGATCGATCAGGTCGCCCGCGGCGTCGGATCGTGCGGTCGCTTCGGCCACCCCCCGCAGGTTGTCCTGCCACGCCGCGCCAGGCGACCCGGTGAACACCGTCGGCGCGATGGCGGCCAACTGCGGATACAGCTTCGGGGTCAAAGCCTGGGAGCCGAGGATCAGATCGGGTTTGGCGGCTTTGATCGCGCCGAGGTCGGGGTTGCTGCGGGTGCCCACGCTGGGCAACTTGTGGATGACGGTGCCCAGATACGACGGCTGATCCGGCGAGCCGTCGGGCAGGGCGGACCCGACGATGCGCGACTGAAGTCCCAGCGCGCACAGCCCGTCGAGTTGGTCGCCGGAGAGCACGACAATGCGCTGCGGCTCATCGGGAACCTCGGCGGTGTCGGGCTGGACCCCGGCCGCGTTGTGCGCTGGCCGTGGTGATGGCCCAGCATCGGGGGCGGCCGGGTCCGGAGCGCATGACTCGTCGGGTCGGCGCTGGTTGCCCAACACACCGGCGCCCGCGATCTGGGTGGTGCTAGTGATCATCGACGTCGATTGCGCGCCGCGGCTCTCGGAGGAATGAGGGCCGCAACCGCTGCAGACAGCGGCGCAGACAGTTGCCGCGGCGGCAGCGGCGAGAGCGGGTCGGGCAGCCCTGAGCGACACGGGTCCGACGTTAACATCTGGCCAGGTGAAGCCGACTCCAGCGAGCGCGCGGCGGACCGGGTCAAAGTGTTCACCGGCTTATTACGACAGTTTGTAGGACCTGTCCGTCGGTGCGCCCGCCGGACGGTTAGACTCAGACAAAACTGATCGTGGTTGCCTTGCTCGACGTTTGGAGGAGCTCTTGACCGCCGAAGCCCCCCCGCTGGGAGAACTCGAGGCTAGTCGCCCGTACCCGCCTCGAACGGGCCCTAAAGGCAACCTGATCTATAAGCTGATCACTACCACCGATCACAAGTTGATCGGGATCATGTACGTGGTCACCTGCTTCGTCTTCTTCTTCATCGGCGGTCTGCTGGCCCTGCTGATGCGTACCGAGTTGGCTGCCCCCGGACTGCAGTTCCTGTCCAATGAGCAGTACAACCAGCTGTTCACCATGCACGGCACGATCATGCTGCTGTTCTA
>CBAAAS010000432.1:0-3638 GCA_964658855.1 uncultured Mycobacterium sp. | reverse complement strand
CACCCACGATCGGATCGACCTCGGGCGAGTGGAAAGCGACGTCGGTGGGAATCTCGCGCGCCATGACGTCACGCTCTGCCCACGCCGCGACCAGCTCACGAACCGCCGCTGCCGCGCCGGCGATCACAGTCGACTCCGGCGATGCCACCACCGCTACCACGACGTCGTTGCTGCCCCGGACCGCGAGTTCGGAGAGCACCTGCTGGGCGGGCAGCTGTACCGATGCACTGGCGCCGGCACCGGCGACGCGCGACATCAGCTGCGAACGGCGGCACACGACAAGCAGTCCGTCTTCCAACGAGAGGGCGCCGGCGACGACAGCGGCCGCGGCCTCGCCGACCGAGTGGCCGATGACCGCGCCGGGGCGCACACCGTAGGCCTGCATCGTGGCCGCCAGGGCGACCTGCATGGTGAACAGCGTCGGCTGGATTCGGTCCTGACCGGTCACCACCTGCGGCGACGACATCGCCTCGGTCACCGAGAAGCCGCATTCTCGAAGAATTACCGGCTCGGCACGCGCGACGGTCGCGGCGAACACCGATTCGTTCGCCAGCAGTTGCGCGCCCATTGCGGACCATTGCGAGCCCTGGCCGGAGAACACCCACACCGGGCCCCGGTCATCGCGACCGAGCGCGGCGCCGTATGGGGTCTCGCCCTCGGCGACCGTTCGCAGCGCCTTCGCGAGCTCCGCGTGATCGCCCGCGGTGACGGCCGTGCGTACCGGTCGATGCGCGCGCCGACGCGCGAGGGTGTAGGCGAGATCGGTCAAAGCGACATCGCCATGTGCCAGCACCCAGTCGGCCAGCCGACCGGCAGTGCGACGCAGCTCGTCCGCCGAGGTCGACGACAGCGGGAACAGCAACGGCTGCGGCTCGGGTGCGGTCGAAAGGTCATGCTGCGTAACAGGTTCCGGGAGATCTGGCACCTGTTCCAGCACACCGTGAACGTTGGTCCCGGAAAGCCCGTAAGACGACACCGCCGCGCGCCGGGGGTGGCCACCGTTGGTGGTCCAGGAGACAGGCTCCTGCGGCACAAAGAGTTTGGTGTCGATGCTGGCAAGGTCATCGGCGAGGCGGGTGAAATGCAGATTCCGCGGGACGACATCATGCTGCAGCGCAAGAACGGCTTTGATGAGTCCGAGTACCCCAGCGGCCGATTGGGTATGGCCGAAGTTCGTCTTCGACGAGGTCAGCGCACAGGGGCCGTCGATGCCGTAAACCTCGGCCAGGCTGGCGAACTCGATGGGGTCGCCGATCGGCGTGCCGGTGCCGTGAGCCTCGACCATGCCGACGGTCCGCGGATCTACGCCGCCGGCTTCCAGCGCTTTGCGGTAGACCGCGCTCTGCGCCTGCTGCGAGGGTGTCCCGATGTGCACGGTCCGGCCGTCCTGATTCGCGGCGGTACCGCGGATCACAGCCAGAACCCGGTCGCCGTCGCGCAGCGCGTCGGGCAACCGCTTGAGCAGCACCACAGCGGCACCCTCACCGGATACGAATCCGTCCGCCGCCGCGTCGAACGAATGGCAGCGTCCGGTGGGTGACAACATTCCCTGCGCCGAAGCCGCCGCGAATTTACGCGGATCCAGCATCACGCACGCGCCGCCGGCCAGGGCGAGATCGCTTTCGCCGCCGTTGAGGCTGTTGCAGGCCAAGTGCACCGCGAACAGGCCCGACGAACAGGCGGTGTCGACGGTGACCGCGGGGCCGTGTACCCGCAGTGCATAGGCGATCCGCCCCGACGCCATGCTGAACCCGTTGCCCTGGAAGCCGTATGGCCCCTCCATCTCATGGGACTGGGCGGACACCATCTGGTAGTCGTAATGCGTCAGACCGACGAAGACGCCAGTCAGCGAGCCGGTGACGGTTTGCGGGGTCAGACCGGCGTGTTCCACCGCCTCCCACGACGTCTCCAGCAGCATGCGCTGTTGCGGGTCCAGCGAGGCAGCCTCACGCTCATTGATGCCGAAGAACTCGGAGTCGAAGCCGGCGACGTCGTCGAGGAAGGCGCCCCACTTGCTCACCGACCGCCCTGGTGTCCCGGGCTCGGAATCGTAGTGGTCGTCGATGCTCCAGCGGTCCGACGGAACCTCGGTGATCAGGTCGTCGCCGCGCAGCAACGCGTCCCAGAGCAGTTCCGGCGAGTCGATCCCGCCGGGGAGCCGGCAGGCCATGCCGATCACGGCGATGGGCGCGACAGCCGCGGCACCCGCTTTCGGCGCGACATGCTCAGACGACGAACCGCCTGATCCGTGTTCGTTTCCAGTTAGACCAAACGCGACCATTGAGCTCCCCCGTGATCACGGTCACTCCCTGCCTTGGCGGACCCAAGAGCGGCGGTAGTCCTGCGCGAGACGTCGGACCGCGGTTCTTCCGAACATGACTATCCTTACTCGTCGTCGTTTGGGTCGTCGAGCCCACCCTGCAGCTTGGCCACCAAATGAGAAGACGTCGGCGGTAATCTGGCGCTGGTGATCGGTTCATCTCTTTCGGCTGTACTGCGCGAGCGCGCCAGCCTGCAGCCAGACGACGTCGCGCTGACGTTCGTCGACTACGACCAGGATTGGGATGGTCTCGCCGAGTCGCTCACCTGGTCGCAGCTGTACAAACGGGCATCGAGCGTCGCTCAGCAGCTCCGCCGATACGGGTCCACCGGTGATCGCGCGATCATCCTGGCTCCGCAAGGACTGGATTACATCGTCGCGTTTCTCGGCACGCTGCAGGCGGGACTCATCGCGGTTCCGCTGGCCGGCACCGGCGACGAGCGGGTCGGTCTGGTGCTGCGCGACACCTCGCCTACCGCCATCCTGACCGTCTCGTCAGCCGCGGCTACCGTCGCCGCGCAGCTCGGGGTGGCGGCCGAGTCTGCCGGTCCCACCCTGATCGAGGTCGACTTGCTCGACCCCGAGCCGCAACGCGGATCGGCTACCCCCGACCCTGACGACATCGACAGCCACAGCACGGCGTATTTGCAATACACATCGGGCTCGACCCGCCTACCGGCCGGGGTGATGATCTCGCACCGAAATCTGCTGGCGAATTTCCAGCAGATCACTGCCGACTACTTCCTGGACTACGGCAAGGTCGCGCCGCCACGGACCACCACGGTGTCGTGGCTGCCCTTCTATCACGATCTGGGTTTGATCCTGGGAATCTGCGCACCGATTCTGGCCGGCGTCCGCGGCGTATCTATCAGCCCCGTCGCATTTTTGCAGCGGCCGGCCCGTTGGATGCAATTGCTCGCAAGCAATGGCCGGGTCTTTTCGTCGGCGCCGAACTTCGCTTTCGACCTGGCGGCACGAAAAACCTCTGACGAGGATATGGCCGGGCTTGATCTGGGCGAAGTGCTGATCCTGCAGAACGGCGCCGAGCGGGTGCAGCCCGCGACGCTGCGGCGATTCACCGAGCGGTTCAGTCGTTTTGGTTTGCGCGACAACGTGATTCGACCGTCGTACGGACTCGCCGAAGCCACGGTGTACGTGGCGACCCGCACGCCCGCGTTACCACCGAAGATCGTCCGCTTCGACGCCGAGAAACTTCCCACCGGCCACGCCGTGCGGTCCACAAGCAGCGGCACCGCGCTGGTCAGCTACGGGATACCGAAGTCGCCGGTGGTGCGGATCGTCAACCCCGACACCAGCA
>CBAAAS010000431.1:0-3642 GCA_964658855.1 uncultured Mycobacterium sp. | reverse complement strand
TCGCCCGGCGCGTCCATCATGGCGGCGGATTTCTCGGGAGAAAATCTCCTCGTCGGCGTCGCCAAATAGTCCGATGTCGATGGACAACGCCGACTCAGGCCCAGTCATCGTGCGGCGGTTCATGAGTGCGACCGGCGCGGACGGTCGGCCCGAGCGGACGCGCCTCCTCCATGAGGACTTCGTAGTGTCCGCGGCGGGTGGGCTCCCATTCAGCGGCGAGTACCACGGTTCGCAAGGCTTCTTCGATCTGATTTGGAAGATGAACGAAGTGCTCGACCTCACGCCGGGACCGATCACCCTGAATCCGCTGGGGCAGGACGCCGTCGTGGCGAGTTTCCGACTCACATTCACCGCGCGGTCCTCGGGCAAGCACGTGGAAATGGACTTGGTCGAGATTTACACGATCAGCGACGGACTGATCGTCAAGCTCGACGTGTACTACAAAGACCCGTCAGCGGTTGCGGCGTTGATCGCCGGCTAGGTCTTATGACGGTCTGACCAGCAATCGCGTGCCCGACTGAAGACGTCAAGAATCTATTAAGGCGTTGGTTGCAGCATTTCTGCTGTGAAACAAACCGTCATGAAGCACGCGCCGACCCACGTCGCAGCCCGGCGTGCCGGGCTCGGCCTCATCGCTTCCGCAGCGCTGCTCTTAGCCGGATGCTCGTCTCCAACGAATTCGACTGTTAGCCAACCTAGTTCGGGCAGGGCGGCCACCTCGACCACTAAATCCGTGCCCGCCGTCGCCCGCGGCGTCGAGCGTCGCATCGGCGATGTGCCCTGGGCGCAGGTCGGACCCGGCTGGATGCTGGCGGTCTGGACTCCGGTCACGCCGCACCATCCGGGCAGTCAACACGCGCCGGGTGGACCCACGCCCGAAACGGCGACCACCGTGTTGTATCTCGTCAGCCCGTCAGGGGACCGGTACTCGATCACTGAGTTCCCGCCTGCTGAGAGTGCGAGAAATCTGGGCGGCTGGTCGCCCGATGGCAGCCACGCGCTCCTGAACCCGAAATACGGGACGAAGGGCGACACGATCTCCATCGATCTGCACACTGGTGCGCGAACAGTCGTCCCGCGAACCAACGTCCCGCTGGACGGAATGCTGTCGTACACCCACGACGGTAAAGGACTCCTGGTGTCGACCGACTACGACGGAAACCAGCCCGGCACGCTCAAGCGGATCGACATGGCAGGGCACGAACAGTTCGTCTACCCGACCAAAGATCTGGGCGGTGCGGGGCAATACAGCGGCGATTACCTCGAATCGCCCGACGGGACGCAAGTCGTGTTAGGCACCGCCAACCTCGGCAACAAGATCGTGCCAAGGACGGACAACAGCTTCGTGGTGATGCGCGACGATGGGTCGATCGTCCGCATCCTGCCCGCGCCGATGTCGGAGGCGACGTGCTCATCGACGGGATGGTGGACCGACGGTGTGTTCCTGGCGCGCTGCACTTTGGAAAATAGCGCGGCACAGCAGTTTTGGAAGGTGCCGCTCGACGGTGGCAAGCCGACCGCACTGACGGCCCTCAACCCGGTCGAGGGTCGCCACCCTCGGTTCGAGGACAATCTGGGTAACTGGAGTGCAGACGAATTACCCAGTGGCATATTCCTTTCCACTTCCGGGGCCTGCGGCAGCACATTCGTGTCCCGACTGACGCCGGACGGGGGAACCCGGCGGGTGCATATTCCCGGCGTCGGTGACAGTGTCAGCCTCGTCGGCGTGAGTGGCGACAAGCTGATGGTCGTCGGCCAGGCGGGATGCGGCGGCGGGACATCTCTGGTGGCTTACGATCCGTCGGCAAACACCTCGACCGTACTGCTCGGTCGGCCCATCACCCAGGGCGGCGGCATTGAGCGCGTCGATCTGTATCCGGAGAAGTGAGACGCATTGTGATGATGTCGCGCTTTGCCGTATTGATGACGTCAGCAACGGGTTTCGCAGTGACTGTCGGACTACCTGTCGCGCAGGCTGATCCGCCGCCACCGTGCACGAGCGGACAGATCCTGGTGGCCAACCAGCTCCAGCAGTCCGCGTCCGGGCATCGCGCGGTGGTCCTGGAATTCCGCCTGGCACCCGGTGCTCAGCCGTGCACGCTTACCGGCTACCCCGGTGTCGACACAGGAGACGGCGGCCCACTGCTGCACGCCGAGGGCACCCTGTCCGGATTCCAGGGCGGGCTGCGGACGGACCAGTTGCCAACGGTGACGGTGACGGCCGACCAGCCGCAGTACGCCATGGTGGAGGGTGTCTCCGTAGACAGGAACGATCCCTACCGCAAGTGCCCAACCTACACACAGCTCCTGGTGACAACACCCGATATCACCGAAAGATCCACTGTTCCAGTAGAAATCGAGACCTGTGAACTCCAGGTGCATCCGCTGGGAGCATCGCAATGGTGATCCGCAAGCCGCTCACCGCATTGGCAGCTGCCGTGGCCTTGGCGACGGTGTTCGGCGCACCCGCATCCGCGCAGCCCACAGCACCGGCCGCCGGCTGCACGGAACTCGGCGGAACGGCGCAGGCTGACCGAACGTGCCGCATCCAGACCAAAACCGCGACGTACTCAATCGAGATCAGTTACCCACTCGACTATTCCGACCAACCGGCGCTGACGGACTTCGTCAAAAAGGACTGGGACGACTTCGTGGATTCCATTGCCTCGCAACCGCCGCGCGGCCGGCCGTACGAGCACGATTTGGGCTCGCGCATGTACAGATCGGGAACGTCAGCCGCCGGTACTGAGAGCGTCGTCTTCGAGATCTACGACGACAGCGGCGGTGCCCATCCCGTAACCGGATTCCAGTCGTTCAACTACGACGTCCTCGCACACCGCCCGATCACGTTCGACTCCCTGTTCAAACCGGGCATCGACCCGGTCGCGGTGCTCGACCCGATCGTGCAGCGCCAGATGGACAAGCGATGGCACAGCTACGGCGGCCCAGCGTCGCACAACACTCTCGGCGCAAGGGTGTGTCGGAACTTTGCGCTCACCGACGACGCGGTCATCTTCGACATCGCGCAGGGCATGTGGCTGGCTGAAGTTGCCGGCCCACAGACGATCTCAGTGCCCCGATCAGAGCTGGCATCGGCGCTGGCCCAGAAGACGTGACAGGCGGCCGGCGCCAAGCTGCCGGAGAAATCTCAAAAATGTAGGGAAACACCCGATTCGCGGACCCCGTCCGCCGGTGGAGCCTAACCACGCTGGCGTACACGCGCCGCATCAAGGTGGAGAAAGGCAAGACCCATGGCGAATTTGCGTAGTTTCGCAGCGCTAAGCGCGCTGGCGGTCGGGTTGGGTATCGGGTCCGCGGTGGCCTTATCACCGGGGGTTGCCTCGGCCGACCCGTCTGCGTTCGACTTCAATGACATAGCGATCTCGTTCGACGGGTATTCGCTGTTGAGCACAGGCACCGCGACCGCCGACTCGGGCACCCACGGGGAGTTCAACTTCGCGTTCGCCGACGGCGCCGGCGCCAACGCCAGCGCCGGCGGCTACGACGGCATCGGTGACATTGCCGAGGCTCAGGGCACCGACGCTTCAGCCGTGGCTAGTTATGGCAACTACGACACCGCCGTAGACATCGGCAACAACAACGACCCCTTCAATTATGTTGCCTACGCCGGCGCCGACCAAT
>CBAAAS010000430.1:0-3650 GCA_964658855.1 uncultured Mycobacterium sp. | reverse complement strand
CGGCGCTTACATCAACCGGATGAGCGACTATTGCGGCGATTGCCGCTACCGCCCCAGCGAGCGGGTCGGCGATCGCGCCTGCCCGTTCACCGGCGGCTATTGGTGGTTTTTGGACCGAAATGCCAAACACCTCGAGAACAATCAGCGGATGAACCAGCCGTTGGCCGGTATGCGACGACTCAAAGATCTTGACGACGTCGTCGAACAACAACGAAGCCTGGGAGGCCGCGCCCCGTAATGCTTGCCGTCGACCGATTCATCGCTGCACCCCCGTCGGTGGTGTGGAACATACTGATCGATCTCGATGCGTGGCCGAAGTGGGGCCCGACGGTCAGCGCGGCCTCGCTCGATCCTCCACACACCCGATTGGAGCTGGGCGTAACGGGAAGTGTCCGTACGTCATTGGGACTCGCCGCCCCGTTCACCGTCACCGAATTCGAAGGGGGTCGGCACTGGGCGTGGAAAGTGGCCGGCATCCCGGCGACCCATCACCGGGTCGAGCCGGCCGACGGTGGCGCCCGAGCCAGTATGGCCGCCCCGTTGTGGGCGGCCGCCTACCTGTCGGTCTGCGCGATCGCGTTGCGCCGTATCGAGGCGATGGCGACTGCCGGACCGTAAAACGGCATCACCAACCCATGGATCCCGGAATTCCCTTGAACGGGCCGACAATCCAACTGGTGATCCAGCCACCGTAGAAACCGCCCGGCTGCGGGGCCACGACCTCGCCCTTGACCGTGCAGCGATCCACAGCCGCAGCCATCACGGCGATCGCACCCACCAGTGGCGCAAAATCATGGCTGGGCTGGAGATAAGTCCATGCCGCCTGGGGCGCAACACGAGCCTCAGTCACCAGGTCGTAATAGCTTGCCTGTCCTTTCCATTCACACCACGAGGCGCCGTCAGCGCGGCGCAGCGCCCCGTCGGTGAACGCACTGCCGGGCAGGTAGTAGGTCGGCGGGTGGCTGGTCTCCAAAACCCGCCAGCCGTTGGTGGTCGACGCGATCGTTCGGCCGCCCAACTCGACGGTGATTGAACCCGCGAACTCTTCCAGCCTCGGCGGACGCGGATAGTCCCACACCGACTCCTGTCCGGGTCCGGGCTTGTCCGGCGTCGGCCAACGATTCATCACCCCATTGTGCCCCGGTTCACACAATGTGTGACTAACCGCCCTGCGGGTAACCTGCAGCGTCGGGTCGGCTTCACGACCCTGAAGACGGAAGAGAGTGCTGTGACAGAAACTGCGGAGTCGACCCCGTCGGTGCGCATCGAGCAGTGGCCCGGCAAGGCCTACCCGTTGGGCGCCACCTACGACGGGTCTGGCACCAACTTCGCGGTTTTCAGCGAAGTCGCCGAGAAGGTGGAACTCTGCCTGTTCGACGCCGACGGCAACGAATCCAGCGTGCCGCTCAACGAGGTGGACGGCTTCGTCTGGCACGGGTTCCTGCCTGCCGTCGAACCCGGTCAGCGTTACGGCTACCGCGTGCACGGGCCCTACGACCCGGCCGCCGGGCAGCGTTGCAACCCTAGCAAACTTCTGATCGACCCCTATGCGAAGGCGATCGACGGAAACTTCGAATGGCATCAAGCGCTGTTCAGCTACAACTTCGGCGACCCGGACAGCCGCAACGACGACGACTCCGCGCCACAGATGCCCAAGTCGGTGGTGATCAACCCTTATTACGACTGGGGCAACGACCGCCCGCCCGGTCATGAGTACGCCGACACCGTCATCTACGAGACACACGTCAAGGGATTGACCCAGCTGCACCCGGACGTCCCCGAACGGATGCGCGGCACCTACGCCGGTATCGCCCACCCGGTCATCATCGAGCACCTGAAAGCTCTCGGCGTCACCGCGATCGAGCTGATGCCGGTGCACCACTTCGCCAACGACTCCACACTGGTCGACAAGGGCTTGTCGAACTACTGGGGCTACAACACAATCGGCTTCTTGGCTCCCGACTTCAAGTACGCCTCCAGCACCACGCCCGGCGGCCAGGTGCAGGAATTCAAGACCATGGTCCGTGCCCTGCACGAAGAAGACATCGAAGTCATTCTCGACGTGGTCTACAACCACACCGCGGAAGGCAACCACCTGGGCCCTACCCTGTCGATGCGCGGTGTCGACAACGCCGCGTATTACCGCCTGGTCGACGACGATCAGCAGTACTACATGGACTACACCGGGACCGGCAACAGCCTCAACGTCGGACACCCGCACACGTTGCAACTGATCATGGATTCATTGCGGTACTGGGTGACCGAGATGCATGTCGACGGGTTCCGCTTCGACCTGGCCTCCACCCTGGCCCGCGAGTTCTACGATGTCGACCGCCTGTCGGCGTTTTTCGAACTGGTGCAACAGGATCCGGTCGTCAGTCAGGTCAAGTTGATCGCCGAGCCGTGGGACGTCGGCCCGGGTGGCTACCAGGTCGGCAATTTCCCGCCGCAGTGGACGGAATGGAACGGCAAGTACCGCGACACCGTCCGAGACTTCTGGCGGGGCGAAGATGCCAGCCTGGGCGAATTCGCCTCGCGACTGACCGGGTCGGCCGACCTCTACGAATCCACGGCGCGGCGTCCGGTGGCGTCGATCAATTTCGTCACCGCGCACGACGGCTTCACGCTGCTGGACCTGGTGTCGTACAACGAGAAACACAACGACGCCAACGGAGAAGACAACAACGACGGCGAGAGCAACAACCAGTCATGGAACTGCGGCGTCGAGGGTCCGACCGACGATCCGGAGATCAACGCGCTGCGCGCGCATCAGCAGCGTAATTTCCTCGCGACGACCCTGCTGTCGCAGGGGGTTCCGATGATCTCGCACGGCGACGAGCTCGGGCGCACGCAGGGCGGTAACAACAACGGCTTCTGCCAGGACAACGAGATCACCTGGGTGCACTGGGACAAAGCGGACACCGAGCTGATCGAGTTCACCCGGACCGTCTCCGCGCTGCGCGCGGCGCATCCAGTGTTCCGGCGGCGTCGATTCTTCACTGGGCTGCCCGTTCGCCGCAGAGGCACCGAGGGGCAACCCGACATCTCCTGGTTCCGGCCCGACGGCTCCGAAATGGACGACGAGGACTGGGGTTCGGGCTTCGGCAAATCCGTGGCGGTCTATTTGAACGGGTTGGGAATACCCGACCTCGACGCGCGCGGGCAGCGGGTGACCGACGATTCGTTCTTCCTGTGCTTCAACGGCCACCACGAGCCGATCGAATTCACCCTGCCGCCGGCAGAGTTCGGCCGGGCGTGGACGCCCGTCGTCGACTCAGCCGTCGGAACGGCGAATGTGGAAAATCCGCAATCAACTCAGGCGGGCCACTCTGTCCAGGTGGCCGCACGGGCGATGGTTGTGCTGCAGGCCGACAACGAGTAAGACTGCAGCACAACCCATCTCGTATCAGCCGTGCGGCGCTTCAGAGATCTTGCTGTCCGGCTTGCCGAGCGTCTGGCAGTAAGTTGCAGCGGACAACCGGGTCGCAGTGATTTGCAGGTTAGCGGGGTCAGTGCCGCTCTTGTCCTTGAGCATCTTGCTGACCTCGTCGTTCTGCTTCTTCTCGTCCTGCGTGGTGAAATCCTTGCACTTGGTGTCACCACCGGTGTTGATGATCTGCGAAGCCGAACATCCACTGAACAAAACTGCG
>CBAAAS010000429.1:0-3654 GCA_964658855.1 uncultured Mycobacterium sp. | reverse complement strand
GTGGCAGGGACATTGACCATGTTGCTGTCCTCCTGTTACTAGATGAGTCGGTGGCTAGCCGTTGCTGACGACAATGATGGCCGCGCCGTCGGCACCGGTGCCGCCTCGGCCGATCACATCGCCGCCCGAGCCACCGCCGCCCGGCGCATTGCCCGCTGCGGCAGCATTTGGCTGTGCGGCACCACCGGCGAGCGTCGCGTCGCCGACGGATTTTGAAGTCGGACTCGGGCCGTTGCCCGACTGGGCGCCCGTGATCGCACCGGCGGCGCCGCCGGTCGCAGTCTGCGTCGTGGTGTCCCAGCTCGCGGTGGTATCACCACCGGGCGTCGCAGCGATGTTCGGTGCCGCGCCAGAACCGCCTTGTCCGACTGTCACGTTGATCGTCGTCGTCGCCCAGGCGATACCGGTGCCCCGCGCTAGAGTCACGGTCTGCCAACCACCGGCGCCGCCTCCGACCCCGTTGCCGATTTCGGAGTAGCTGCCACCGCCCCCCGCGCCGAGCAGGACCATGTCGATCCTCTTGCACCAGAACGGAATTGCAAAGGAATAAGTGCCTGCTCCGTCGTATCTCTGGGTGGCCGGATCGTGACTGGGAAAGCTCGCCGTGCCTGTCAGGGTGCCTATGCCGGTGAGATTGGCCCTGACGGTCAGCGGCTTAGTGCCGTCCCCGTCCCCGTTCCCATCTCCATCTCCATCTCCGTCGTAGGGAAGCGGGTCGGCGTCGATACCACAGCCGACGAACCGGAACGTCAGCACGATCGCGGCGATCATCAGCGGCGCGGCAATCAACAACGAACTATTCATGGCGACGCTTCCCGGACGTTGATGGCCGCGTCGGAAGTTGGGTCACCGAGTCGACAGGCGATGCCAATTCTGCTCCTCGTCGCGGCGTGCCAATGAATTCAGGCGCGCCACATCCCTGCTGCCGTCCGGGTACGACGGGTTGCGGCGTTCCCTATTTCGCTCTGGCTGGCCATGGTTGGCAAGGGGCCGGTCCACTGAGTGGACCGAGACATGGCCTCAGGACTGCGTATACCGCGGCGTGACCAGTAGCGTCCCTCCGCCGTCCGGCAACACCGCGCCGGTGAGCTTGCAATAGTCGATCAGGGTGTTGGTTTCGACGTCGTGCAGATAGAGCATGTATTCGTAAGTGCCGCCGGGCAGATCGAACGTCACCTGGTCGGCTTGGCACACGCCGTCGGCGTCAGGCGGGTGCCAATTCGCGGGCTGTCGTTCGTATCCTTCGTCCATCGCCTCCGCGAATGACCCGTCCGCTCCCGGCTCGTCGTGGGCCAGGCCGATCGCGCCGCCGGGCGGGTCACCCAGGTTGACGTAGTCAGTGCACAAAGCCACCCGGGTGGACGCGACGTTGACCATGGGTTCTTCTCCTCTGGGCCTCTGCCGGTTACGGCAACTATTGCTGTTGACGGGCGACGAGGACTGCGGCGCCGTCGGCACCGGCGCCGCCGCGGCTGATCACATCGCTGCCTGCACCGCCACCTCCAGGGGCGTTGCCGTTCGCACCGGCGGCCGGCTGTGCGGTCCCGGCGGTGAGTGCAGCATCGCCGATCGATTGCGAAGCTGGGTTCGGGCCGTCGCCGACTTGGCCACTGGAGCTGGCCCCCGCGCCGCCACCAGACGCGGTCTCCGTCGTCGGCCCGGACGAGGATTCCCAGCCGGCTGTGGTGTTGCCGCCGGCCATCGCGGAGGCGCCGCTGGCCGCGCCGGGGGCACCGCCCTGGCCGACCGCAATGCTGATGGTTGGTGTGGCCCAAGGTACATCGGGACCGCGTTGGAGGGTCGCAGTCTTCCAGCTGCCGGCGCCGCCACCGACTCCGTTATTGATCCCGCCGTAGGTGCCTCCGCCGCCTGCCCCGAGCAAGATGAGGTCGATGGCGCTACACCAGTACGGGATCTCGTAGGTGTACGCGCCCGCGACGGTGTATTCCTGTGTCACCGGCTTGTTTTCGGGGAAACTCACCGTGGCGGACAATCCGCCCCGACCGGAAACGTCGCCGGTGACGGACACGACGACCCCGTTGCCACCAGTCGGGCCGGCGAGGCCACAACCTACGAACCGGACCGCCATGACGATGGCGCCGATCATCAACGGGGCGGCAACCAAGAGCGAGTCATTCATGATGACGCTTTCCCGCGTGTTTTGGGCAGTACCGCGGGCGGATAACCGGACTGACTGCCGACGCCATTCCAGCTTCTCGTCGCGGCGTGCCGATGAATTCAGGCGCGCCACATCCCGGTTGCCGTCCGGGTCCGGCGGGTTGCAGGCGTGCTCTATTGCGCGCCGAACCACCCACAATTGGCAAGCGCACGGTCCGCTGAGCGGACCAAACAACTCAGTGTTGCGTCACCACGGGGACGGTAGGCCCGCGCGGATGCGCGCGACCTCCGAACGTGCGAAACGCACCCGGTCGGTGTCGGCACCACGCGCGGCGGCCAGCTCGTCGCCCAGAGCGTATGCGGCATTGAGGATGTAGCGCGAGCGCTTGCGTTCGTGACGCTTGCGCCCCGCTTTGCGATACGCCTTGCGGGCCTTGCGGTTACCGGCCATCGCGTCGAGCTCGACCGGCGTGATGACGTCGCGGGCTTGCTCAGGGGCCATCACGTCGCGGACGAAGTCGCGCTCCCTGGTCACGGTCAACTTGTACACCCGCGCAACGATGATCAGCGCGACGATGATTGTGCCGATCAGCAACCCGATCAGCAGCAGCGCATTCTGGCCGGCGATCGCGGCCACCGAATCCCAGGTCCCGTGGAGCAGCATCGGTATCGCGATCAGCACCAGACCCCGACCGATTTTGCGCGGCTCGGCGGGCCGGCCGAAAAGGTAGACCACACCGGCGCAGAAGATGGCGCTGTAGAGGATGTGAGCGGCCACCCCGGTCAGCATGCGGAGAATGATGGTGCCGACCGAGGCGCCAATTTGGTTGGCACCGAACTGAGTACCGGCCGAGGTCATGGCGTAGGTGATGTCTTCGACGATCTGGAATCCCAGACCGATGAAGGCACCCAGGATGAACCCGTCGAATGCGGTCCGGACGTGTCGTTGCGCCAACGCGATCAGCAGCAACAGCCCCGAACCTTTGGCCAGTTCCTCGGTGAACGGGGCGGCCAGCCCGGCCCCCCAGTTCAACGCCCAGACCTGGCCAAAGTTCTTGCCGTACAAGGCCAGCAGCGCGTCGTTGGCGTTGGCGGCCATCGCCCCGGTGGCAGCGAAGCCACCCCACAGGAACGCGACGACCATCAGCTTGTGGGGGAGTTTGGCGTAATGGTCGATCCGGTCGGTGAACCACCAGAACAACGCCGCGTAGATGGCGAATGAGGTCACGGCCAGCCCGATTGCTTGCCCGTAGGCGTTGTATTCGCGGGCAAGCGTGGAGAGGAACGTCAGGACACCGATGCCGACCAGACCCACGTAACCCCAGAACGCGAAGTTGCGTGGTTGGTAGAAGACAAAGCGTCGGCCCCAGCCGGAGAGGTCGAGCGCGACGTCGCGTGCGCGATCGAGTTCGGTGAGCGTCGTCGTCATCGCTGTGCCTGCTTGGACTCGTTGATGCTGGCGATCATCCGCAGCACGGCTGTGCTCGGTTCGGGGCCGGCGTCGGTCGGTCCCGTCGCCACTGCTTCGACTCCGCG
>CBAAAS010000428.1:0-3655 GCA_964658855.1 uncultured Mycobacterium sp. | reverse complement strand
CGGCTGGCAGCGGGGGCAGTAGAACGACGACCGGTTCATGAATTTGTCGCGGCGGATCACCGCGCCGCAGCGCTTACAGGCCTTGCCTTCACGGCCATAGACGTTCAGCGAACGGTCGAAGTAACCCGATTGGCCGTTGACGTTGACATAGAGCGAGTCGAACGACGTGCCGCCTTGCGCCAGCGCGTCGCGCATCACCTCGGCGGCGGATTCCAGCAGCGACGTCAGTTGCGGGCGGGTCAGCTTCTCGGCCAGCCGGGCGCCGTTCACCTTCGCCCGCCACAGCGACTCGTCAGCGTAAATGTTGCCGATCCCCGACACCACGGTCTGGTCGAGCAGTTGCCGCTTGATCTCGGAGTGCTTGCGCCGCAAGACTTTTATCACCGCGCCGAGGTCGAAGCGCGGGTCCAGCGGGTCGCGGGCCACATGCGCGACGGGCACCGGGACCACGCTGCCGTCGACGGTGACCAAGTCGGCCAGCAGCCAGCCGCCGAATGTCCGCTGGTCGACAAAGCTCAAAGTGGTGCCGTCGTCGAGCAGCGCCGCGATGCGCAGGTGCCCGACGTTGGGGACCTCCCCGAGCAGCATCTGCCCGCTCATACCGAGGTGCACGACCAGTGCCTGCTCGTCGCCGCTGGGCCCGTCCAGGGTGAGCCACAGATACTTGCCGCGCCGATCGCTGCCGGTGATTCGCGCGTCGAGCAGCCTCGCCGTCAGGTCGGCAGGGCCGGCTTCGTGGCGACGGACGGCGCGGGGGTGATGTACGCGGACAGCGGTGATCGTCTTGCCCACCACGTGAGCCTGCAGTCCGCGCCGCACCACCTCGACCTCGGGTAGTTCGGGCATCTAGCCGGCAGTCTCCCCGATGACGGCGCCATCCAACTGGGTCAGCGCCTGGCACGCCTTCTCGGCGGCTTTCTGCTCGGCTTCTTTCTTGGTCCGGCCGATTCCGGACCCGTACCGGTTTTCCATCACGACGACGACAGCGGTGAACTCGCGTTTGTGGTCGGGGCCGGTGGCGCTCACCTGATAGGCCACCGAGCCGAGCCCGCGGGCAGCCGCCAACTCCTGCAAGGTCGTCTTCCAGTCCAAAAGCCCGCCGGCATTCAGCAATTCGCTGAACAAGCGCAGGATGACCCGCCGCGCGACCTCGATTCCGCTGTGCAGATAAATGGCGCCGAGCAGGGATTCGAGACCGTCGGCGAGGATGCTGGATTTTTCCGCGCCGCCGGATTTCGATTCGCCGCGACCCAGTAACAGATGTGCGCCGAGTCCTTGATCGGTCAACGACCGCGCAACCTCAGCCAGCGCCTGGGTGTTGACGACGCCGGCACGCATTTTGGCCAGATCGCTTTCCGGGCGTTCCGGGTGACGGTGGTACAGCTCGTCGGTCACGGTCAGGCCCAACACGGCGTCGCCGAGGAACTCGAGGCGCTCGTTGGTGGGAAGTCCGCCGTGCTCGTAGGCATAGCTGCGATGCGTCAGCGCGAGAGTCAGCAGATCGTCGGGCAGATCGACTTCGAGCGCGTCGAGCAATTCACTCATCGCCGGTTCCGTCGTTGTCAGATCCCAGCATCTTCGTCAGTTTCGCCCAGCGCGGGTCGATCTCGTCGTGGTGATGATCCGGCTCGGCGGTGGCCAGTGCGACGCCGCACGTGGGACAAAGCCCTGGACAGTCCTCCCGACATACCGGCGAAAAGGACAGTTCCAGGCCGACGGCATCGATGATCGGCTGTTCCAGGTCGACGGTGTCGGCGATGACGCGCCCGACCTCGTCGTCCTCAGTTGTGGCCTCGGTGAGGCTGTCCGGGTAGGCGAACAGCTCGGTCACGTCCACCTCGATGTGGTCCTGCAACGGCGTCAGACACCGCGCACATTCGCCCGTGATCGGCGCCGACACGGTCCCGCTCACCAACACGCCCTCGGACACCGACTCCACCCGGAAATCGAGAACCAAGGGTGCACCGGCCGCGATGCCGACCAGGTCCAGGCCGATGCGCGCCGGATTCGCCACCGTCACTTGCAGAGGGAACATCGCTCCGGGACGTCGCCCTAGCCGATTGATGTCGACGACGAGCGGCGAGCCCGAACGTGGTTGTGCCGAGTGGCTACGCTGCCGCGCCATGTCCGCGATTCTACGGGCGCTACCAGCGACCTCGTGCCAGCGGTAAGAGAGCTACCGCTGTGCGTAGTCGTGGACGCCGGCCGCCGTGCGTAATTGATGGCGGCCACGGTTGACCGAACGCAGGGTGGTGTTGAGGTGCTCCTCGAACTCGGCGAGCTTGCTGTCGACGTAGATGTCGCATTCGCCGCGCAGCCGGTCGGCCTCGACGTGTGCGTTGTCGACAAGCCGGGTCGACTCGGCGTTGGCCGATTGCACAACCTCGGTCTGAGACACCAGGCGCTGCTGTTCTTTGATGCCTTCCTGGACGGCGTTCTCGTAGGAGATGTTGCCGTTTTCGATCAGACGGTCGGCCTCCGACTTTGCCCGACTGGTGGCGGCCTCGTACTCGCGTTTGGCGGACGCTGCGATGCGCGACGCCTCTTCGCGCGCCTCCCCCACCATCCGTTCGCTGTGCTGACGGGCTTCGCCGACCATCCGGTCGGCCTGCGACTTAGCGTCGGCCAAGATGCGGTCGGCTTCCGCGCGGGAATGGTTGAGCAACGAATCCGACTCGGTGGTCGCCGACGACACCGTGGCGTCCGCGTGCGCCTTCGCTTCGTGCAACAGCGAGTCGCGGGCATCGAGCACGTCCTGGGCATCGTCCAATTCGCCCGGGATCGCGTCCTTGATGTCGTCGATCAATTCGAGCACGTCGCCCCGGGGGACAACGCAGCCCGCGGTCATGGGGACGCCACGAGCTTCCTCGACAATGGCACCCAGTTCATCGAGCGCCTCAAAAACTCGGTACACGGCAACACCCTCCCGGCTTCGTTGTTGTTACCAGTGTGCCTGGTGTTGCATCTGTGACTGCGTTGCCAGGCTCGGTGTGTCGGGCTTTTTAGGTCTCAGAACAATCCCAATTACCTGCACACTTGACGCAATTATGTCGACTCTCGCGCCCCGGCGGCAATCCCGGACCGGCCCCAGATGCGGGCCGGCCCGACCGCGGGGATAATGGGAATACCCCATGGGGGTACCGGGTTGGAGGTGCCATGGCACATGCGCTGGTACACGCGTTGGCGCTGTCCGGTTCCATGACGTGGGAAATTCTGTGGGCTTTGATCCTGGGCTTCACGCTGTCGGCCGTCGTGCAGGCTCTCGTGCGCCGCTCGACCATCGTGGCGCTGCTCGGCGATGATCGGCCGCGAACACTGGCGGTCGCCGCCGGACTGGGCGCCGCATCGTCGTCGTGCTCTTATGCGGCGGTCGCGCTGGCCCGGTCGCTGTTTCGCAAAGGCGCCAATTTCACCGCCGCCATGGCCTTCGAAATCGGCTCGACGAACCTGGTCGTGGAATTGGGCATCATCCTGGCTCTGTTGATGGGCTGGCAGTTCACCGCCGCGGAGTTCGTCGGCGGCCCACTGATGATCGTGATTGTGGCGCTGCTGTTCCGGCTGTTCGTGCGCTCGCGACTCGTCGACGCGGCCCGCACCCAAGCCGACCAAGGACTGGCCGGTTCCATGGAAGGCCATGCGGCCATGGATATGTCGG
>CBAAAS010000427.1:0-3672 GCA_964658855.1 uncultured Mycobacterium sp. | reverse complement strand
CATCGTCATGTTGGTGCGGCCGTGGTAGGCGTGATCGAACGCCACCACGGCGTCTTTGTGCGTGTAAGCGCGTGCAATCTTGACGGCGTTCTCCACCGCCTCCGCGCCGGAATTGAACAGCACCGAGCGTTTCTCCCCCGAGCCCGGTGCGAGC
The DNA here is from genome assembly GCA_964658855.1 of uncultured Mycobacterium sp. Lineage (GTDB taxonomy): Bacteria > Actinomycetota > Actinomycetes > Mycobacteriales > Mycobacteriaceae > Mycobacterium. The sequence goes on along the minus strand of CBAAAS010000427.1, from coordinate 3,518 downwards.
CGATTGAGCTGTTCGGCGACCGCGACGTATTGCTCGTACGGCGTCACCATGAAGCAGGTGTGGGTGAAGTCGGCGACCTGCGCGCGCACCGCGTCGACCACCCGGGGCGCGGAGCTACCGATGGTGGTGACCGCGATGCCGGAGCCCAGGTCGATCAGCCGGTTGCCGTCGACGTCCTCGACAATTCCGCCCGCGGCACGGGCGGCGAATACCGGCACGGTCTTGCCCACGCTGGCTGACACCGCCGCAGCGCGGCGCCTATTCAGCTCGAGCGACGCCGGGCCGGGTATTTCGGTGGCGAGATGGCGGCTCTGTTCGATGGCAGACACGCCAAAAGGGTAGCCCGGCGACAACGCGGGCCGCGAGGTTCAGCGAGATGACGAGCCAGTGAATCGCGGTCGCGCCGAGCGCCCGGTCAGGCCGCGGAAATCAGCCTGCGGCTGTGTGTCCCAAGTCGCGGCACACGTTAGTCGTCGGGTCCCAGTACTGGCCCGCGGGACAATTGAGTGGCGTTGGCCCTTGGCCCAGCGGACGGCAGATGCTGGTTATCGCATCCCAGTACTGTCCGGGGTCGCAATTTGCCGGGTCGGCCCAGCTCGTGGCCGGGGTCGCGAACGCCACGGCCGCCCCTGCAAGCACCAGTGCACTCGCAAACCGGCCAATAAGGTTCTTCATCTGATCCTCCTCGATAGACAGTGCAGAACACTGAAACCGACAGATTCGTTCTTGCCACATCCTGGCCCGGTCTAAACGTCGAAGACCGGGCCGTCGATCGAATCGACCGTAACAAAGGAGCTGACCAGGGCGCGGCGAAGCCGGCGAGGCTGCCGGACCGGATAGCCCAGCGCGATCACCGCGGCCAGCGCAAGCGGGTCGGCCGCTCCCAAGATGATTTTCACCTGCTCTTCTTCGCGGATCGCGATGGTGGTGATGACACCGCCCAACCCCTCGTCGCGAGCAGCCAGTAGGACGTTCCATGCGAATGGATAAATCGACGCGCCGGCCGCGAACGTGTACCGGTTCGCGTCGCGATCAATCGCCGCCAGCTTCGACAAATCGGCAAACAGCGCCAGCAACACCGGTGTCTCGTCGAACCGTTCCGCGAAATCCCCTGGAGCCGTGTCGTTTCCGGCGGCCAGCGCGCGAGCCTCGGCATCGCGATCGTTGGTCGGCGCCCAGGGCCGCAGGCCGGCGGCCGCCAAGGCCAGGTAGTCCCGGGAACCCTGCAGGTAGCAATCGCGCAGTCGGCGCCGGTTTGCGGGATCCTTGACGACCACCACCCGCCAGGCCTGGGCGTTGCTTCCGCTCGGCGCAAAGCGTGCGGTGTCGAGCACCCGCGCCAGTACCGCGTCGTCGACGGGCTGGTCGGTGAAGTCGCGTACGGCGCCGGTGGTGCGCAACGCTTCAGCGAGGGACAACGATGCAGGCCGCGCAGCGGCGTGCGGAGGCGTCGCGCCATCGGGTAGGTGGTCCATGGCCCAATGATCGGGTATCGAGACCGCCTGATGGCACACTGGTGGCGTCCCACGACCTCGACGAAAGAGATCTTCGCCTTCATGAACCAAACGGTTGTCTTCCTGCCGATGCTGATCGTCTTGGGGGCGTTCATGTTTTTCGCGTCGCGCCGGCAGAAGCGCGCGATGCAAGCGACCATCGATCTGCACGAGTCACTGACGACCGGGGACCGGGTGCAGACCACCTCCGGGTTGCACGGCACCATCACGCTCATCACCGACGACACGGTGGACCTCGAGATCGCCCCCGGAGTGGTGACGACGTGGGTCAAGATGGCGATCGGCAGCCGCGTCGAGCCGGAGGTCCTCGACACCGGGGACGACGAGTTCGGCGAACTGGCCGACGACCCGGGCCGACTGCCCAACGACTGAGGTCGACGGCCCGCCACGTACCCTTTTCGATGCGGTCGAACTGATCGGGACGCGAGGGGCGAACGGTGGGGTGACAACCTGCACCAACGCGCATCGCGCATGAGCGGAGGAGACTCAACACGTGGCATCGCCATCGGCGCCGGTGCACCCTAGCCGTTACCTGGCGGTTTTCCTGGTCATGCTCATCGGCGTCTATCTGTTGGTGTTCCTCACCGGCAACAAGCAGGCCGACCCGAAGCTCGGTATCGACCTGCAAGGCGGTACCCGGGTCACGCTGACCGCACGGACACCGGACGGGTCGCGGCCGAGTAAAGAGGCGCTGTCGCAGGCGCAGCAGATCATCGGCTCTCGGGTCAACGGACTGGGTGTATCGGGTTCTGAGGTCATCGTCGACGGCGACAACCTGGTCATCACCGTGCCGGGAACCGACGGGAACGAGGCGCGCAACCTCGGCCAGACCGCACGGTTGTACATCCGTCCCGTCGTAAACGCCCTGCCCGTCGACAGCGCCGGGGCACAGGGCGGCCCGCGACTGCCCGCACCGCGCGGACCGCGCGGTCGAGTGCCAGGAGCACCGGGCGCACCGGCACCCGGCGCACCAGGGCCTGGCGCCCAGCCGGGCCTGGTTCCGCCCGGAGCCCCAGGCGGCGGACCGGCACTAGATCCCGGCTTGCCGGGCGACCTGCCGTTGCTGCCCGACACCCCCGGCGTCCCGCCCCAGCCCCGGCCCTATCCGCAGGACGCGCCTTCCTCGCCGACGCCGGCACCGCCGAAGCCCACGCAGCCGGCTCCCGCGCCAGCACCTGCGCCTGATGCAACGGCGCAGCCCGCACCTCCGGAGCTCCCGCCGATCCAGCCCGGACCGCCGGATCCCCGCAAAGACCTCGCCGAGCGCATCGCCAAGGAGCGTGAGTGGCGGCAGAGCACCAACAAAGGTGTGCAATTCCTGGCGCTGCAATACGAGGCCACCCGCTGCTTCCAGGACGACATCCTGGCCGGCAACGATGACCCCGAGCTGCCGCTGGTCACCTGCGACACGCAGCACAAGCAGGCCTACCTGCTGGCACCGTCGATCATCAGCGGCGACCAGATCGAGAATGCCAGCTCGGGCATGGATCAGCGCAGCGGCGGTTACAACGTCGACGTGCAGTTCAAGAGCGGTGCGAGCAACACCTGGGCCGACTTCACCGCGGCCCACATCGGCACGCAGACCGCGTTCACGCTCGACTCGCAGGTGGTCAGCGCGCCGCAGATCCGGGAAGCCATCCCCGGCGGCCGCACCCAGATCAACGGGGGAGACCCGCCGTTTACCGCCAGCTCGGCCAAGGAGCTGGCCAACGTCCTGAAATACGGCTCGCTACCGCTGTCCTTCGAGTCGTCGGAGGCCCAAACTGTCTCGGCGACACTGGGATTGACGTCGCTGCGGGCAGGCCTGATCGGCGGCGCGATCGGACTGGGTCTGGTCATGCTGTATTCGTTGCTGTATTACCGGGCACTGGGTGTGCTGACCGCATTGTCGTTAGCAGCTTCTGGTGCAATGGTTTTCGCGATCCTGGTGCTGCTCGGCCGGTATATCAACTACACCCTGGACCTGGCCGGTATCGCTGGTCTGATCATCGGTATCGGTACGAC
>CBAAAS010000426.1:0-3674 GCA_964658855.1 uncultured Mycobacterium sp. | reverse complement strand
CCCCGGAACGCGGCGAGCACGGCTAGTCCGCCAAGTCGGAGAACAGCACGGTGCTCAAATACCGTTCACCGGACGAGGGCAGGACGACGACGACGACCTTGCCTTTGTTTTCCGGGCGGCGGGCGACTTCCAGTGCGGCGACTACCGCTGCACCCGAAGAGATCCCGACCAGCAGGCCCTCTTCAGTGGCCAGGCGTCGGGCCAGGTTGAGCGCGTGCTCGTTGCCGACGGTGATGATCTCGTCGACAACGCCCTCGTCATAGACCGGTGGGACGAATCCGGCGCCGATGCCCTGAATCGGGTGCGGCCCCTTCTGGCCACCGGACAGCACCGGCGACGCGGACGGCTCGACGGCGATCACCTTGATGTCCGGCTTGCGTTCTTTGAGGATCTGCCCGACGCCGGTGATCGTGCCGCCGGTACCGACACCCGCGATGAAGAAGTCGATCTTCCCGTCGGTCTGCTTCCACACCTCTTCGGCAGTGGTGGCGCGGTGGATCGCCGGGTTGGCCGCGTTCTCGAACTGCTGTGGCACGAAGTACCGCTGGTCGCTTTTGGCCAGCTCCTCGGCCTTGGCGATCGCGCCCGGCATGCCGTCTTTACCCGGAGTCAGAACGAGCTCGGCGCCGTACGCGCGCAACAACACTCGGCGCTCGATGCTCATGGTGTCCGGCATGGTCAGGACGAGCTTGTAGCCGCGTGCCGCCGCGACCATCGCCAGCGCGATACCGGTATTGCCGCTCGTGGGCTCGAGGATGATGGTGTCCGGTTTGATCAATCCCGCTTCTTCGGCGGCGTCGAGCATGGCAACACCGATGCGGTCCTTGACGCTGCCCCCGGGATTGAAGTACTCCAGCTTGGCGATCACGTCGGCCACGGCGCCCTCGGTTACCCGGCGCAGCCGCACCAGCGGCGTGTTCCCGACTAGCTGTGTGACGTCTTCGGCAATGCTCATTTACGATTCGCTCCCACGGTCGCGATCAAAGGTCGTCAGTTCTCCAGCTTAGTTCGAACTCGATGGCTGTCTCGGTGGGGATGGCCAGCGCGACGGGCGTGAACCGTTGTGCCCTGGGGTCCAGTGCCACGCCGGTCAGTACCCGACCATGCAGATCGGGCGGAGTTTTCGCGGTCAGTGTCGCCGTCGATGCGCTCGGTGCCGGACGAAGGTAGAAATCGGTCCGCGGCTCGACCGCATCGATGGGGAATCCGTCCGCATCCACGAGACGGTGCTTGCCTGAGGCGACGAGCGTCAGCGGGGCGGTTATCTGGAATGGGCCGACCAGATCAGAGTCAGCGACGGCATGGGTGGCGACCAGTGCCGGCACACCCGGGTCCTTCGACGCTGAGCGAGCGGCGTTGCCCGCGCCGGCGAGCAGGTAGTTGTACAGATGCACCACTTTGTCGGAGTTGCGGTAGTGCCCGGCACCGGTCAGCCAGAAGCTGACCCGCTCAATTTTCGGCGTGCCCGTCTCTGACGAGGCGATCAGCCGGTAATAGCGATGCCCGCGACCGCCGCGACCGTGGCTGCTGGCCGACAGGGTGCTGCCTTCGCCGAGCGTGCGCTGATGCCGACCCGCGTCGGGGCCGGTTGTCAGCAGCGATCCCGAAACATCTTGCCAAATAACACCATTGGCGGATTTCTGCAGCGTCAGGACGACGGCGGTGCCAGGTGCCGTCCACACCGTATAGCCGCCGAGCTGCGGCTCGCCGTCGAATTCGAAGGTGGTGACCGCCCCGTGGGATCGACGCACGGCGACCGGCACGTTGAGTGGCCGGGTGTCCAGGGCCAATCCGTTGGTCAAGAACCAGATCGCGGCCTGGGTGGCGGCGATCGCTTCGTGCTCGCTGATGTTGGCTGTGCCGATCGGGTAGCCGGCCTCGCGAACTCGACGGCTCAGCTCGGCCGTGGGCAGCAGGGGATAGGAGTGTCGCAGGATCCAGCTGACCTCGGCCTCCTTGCCGGAAGCCCGTAAGTGGGGCAGGTCCGACCATGTCCCGGGCTGGTAGCGCGACGGGTGGCGGGGTGAGACGCCGGTGAAGTCGAGGGAGTAGGCGGGCACGTTGGGATTAAGCCGAATCAGGTCCGTGCGTGCCCAGCTGCCATCGGTGAACGCGATTTTCTCCACCGTGTGCGAATAAGTGCCGCCGCGATAACGAGTCATCGACGTCAGCTCGGTGGCCGGGCGGATCGCCACGCGGCTCTCAGTCGCGATCGGCCCCGCCGTACGGTGGGTGGGAAACAGAATAGTCATTGTTGCTTGAGCTTCCTGAAAGACTTTGTTGCGGTGCGCATTTCGATTCCACCGACCATGCGGAGGTAATCGCCCTTAGGCGGGAAGCGCGAAGATTTCTACAGCGTCAGAAGGGCGTCAGGAAATCAACGACAACAACAGCAACAACAGGTCACGGCGAGGCAGCGCGAGGGAACGAGACGCGGCTGTGCGGCGTGTTGCATATCGCCACTATAGGGCAAGCTTTGTGACGAGCAGCTCGTGTACCAAATACGCACCCGCCTATTGTAAAAATCACGGTGAGTTTTACACTTGGCAAGGCTCGGTGCGGCGCCCCCGGTCGGTCAGCATCCGCGGCCCGATCTCCGACCAGCACACCATGACGGAAGGACCACGATGACGTCGGCTCAAAACGAGTCACAGGCACTTGGCGACCTCGGTGCCAGGCAGCTAGCGAACGCTACTAAGACTGTTCCCCAGCTTTCCACTATTACTCCGCGCTGGCTGTTGCACCTGCTCAGCTGGGTACCGGTGGAGGCGGGTATCTACCGGGTCAACCGGGTGGTCAACCCGGAGCAGGTCGCGGTCAAGGCAGAAGACGGGGCGGGCACCGAAGGTCCGCTTCCCGAAACTCATGTCGACTACGAGACCAACCCCCGCGAATACACGCTGAGGACGATCGCCACCCTGCTCGATGTCCACACCCGGGTCTCCGACCTGTACTCCAGCCCGCATGACCAGGTCGCCCAGCAGTTGCGACTGACCATCGAGACGATCAAAGAGCGCCAGGAGTCCGCGCTGGTCAACAGCCCGGAGTACGGGCTGCTCGCCCAGGCGACGCCTGAGCAGACCATCCAGACGCTGGCCGGTCCGCCCACTCCCGACGACCTCGACGCGCTGATCACCAAGGTGTGGAAGACGCCGAGCTTCTTCCTTACCCACCCGCTCGGTGTCGCCGCGTTCGGTCGCGAGGCCACCCGTCGCGGAGTTCCGCCGCCAGTCGTGAGCCTGTTCGGCGCGCAGTTCATCACCTGGCGCGGAATCCCGATCATCCCGTCGGACAAGGTGCCGGTGGACAAGGCGAAAACGAAGTTCATCCTGGTCCGCACCGGTGAGGAGCGACAGGGTGTGGTGGGGCTGTTCCAGCCCGGCCTGGTCGGAGAGCAGGCGCCCGGCTTGTCGGTGCGGTTCACCGGCATCAACGAGTCGGCGATCGCCCGCTACCTGGTGACGCTGTACAACTCCTTGGCCGTGCTCACCGACGACGCCCTCGCCGTTCTCGATGGCGTTGCCGTGGACCGATTCCATGAGTACAAGTGAGCACCGCGCGGTAGACGCCGAAAGCGACCTGCCTCTTAGCTCTGCGGAACTCTCGGCGCTGGCCAGCCAGCTCTACGCAGCCAGCATCCGGCCCGGTTTCGACAGTCCACCGCAGTCGGCCCC
>CBAAAS010000425.1:0-3676 GCA_964658855.1 uncultured Mycobacterium sp. | reverse complement strand
GGACGGGGAACCACTATTCAGGTATCGCTGCCTCAGCACACCAATCGATAACCGACCCCCCGCACTGTCTCGATCGTGTTGGTGCCAAACGGCACATCGATTTTTCGTCGCAGGTAGCCCACGTACACCTCGACGACGTTGTCGGGTCCCTGATAATGCTCATCCCACACGTTGCGCAGTATCTCCGCCTTGGTGATGACGGCGTCTTTCTTCCGCATGAGGAAGGCCAGCAACCCGAACTCGCGCGGCGTCAGTGTGATCGGCGATTCGCCGCGCTGCACGCTGCGTCGAGTGGGATCCAACGACAGAGTGCCCGCCGTCAGAATCACCGGCCGCTCAGGAGCTCCGCGTCGCGCCAGCGCGCGCAACCGGGCGACGAGCACCCTGAAGGAGAATGGTTTCGTCAGATAATCATCGGCCCCGAGATCGAACGCATCGGTTTCTTCGTACTCGCCGTCCTTGGCGGTCAACATGAGCACCGGCGTCCAAGTCCGCGCGGCCCGCATGCGACGCAGCACCTCGTAACCGCTCAGGCCCGGCAACATGATGTCGAGGATCACCGCATCGAAGCTGTTCTCCGTTGCCTCGCGGAGCCCATCGGTGCCGGTGCCGACGGCCACTACGACAAAGCCCTCGGCCTCTAGGCCCGCCGACAGAGTTGTCGACAGCCGCTCTTCATCCTCGACCAGCAGGATCCTCATGCCCGCACGGTACTTCTTCAGGTAAACCGGCGGGGCACTCAGTCGCTTACAGACCCGCGGCCAGGCTCCACAGGGCTTCGCGCTCGGCCGATTCGGTGCGCTCCAGCGGACTTAGCGTCAACTCGGTTGCACCCGCGTCCAGGTAAGAATGTAGTTGTTGCACAACGGTTTTCTCCGGCCCGACCGCGGCCAGGTCGATGATATTGTCGACGCCCTCCCGAGCGATGACCTTGCGGTAGGAGGGGATGGCCTCGTAAAAGCTCAGCTGTTGCGCAGCCGCCGCGCGGGCGTTTTCGACATCAGCAGACAACTGGACCGGCACGGCGACGATGACACGCGGCGCCGGGCGGCCCGCATCGGCCGCGGCTTTGGCTATCGTCGGCACGATGAATTCGCCGATGGTTCGCGGGCCCGCCAAATACGGAATCGTCCCGTCCGCGAGTTCACCGGTGACCCGCAACGCCTTCGGGCCCATCGCCGCCACGTAGACCGGGACCGGAATGCCGCCGGCGACCTGCACCGGCCACGTCGGACTGGCACTGATCTCGCTGCCGTTGAAGTCGACGCTGCCGGTGTCGAAGACCGAACGCAGGATCATCAGATGCTCACGGAGTCGGGTGATGACGTTGGTCCAGTCGCTACCGAATGCGGGGCGTTCGATCAAGCGGGCGCCCAGACCGAGGCCCAGGTTGAAGTTGCCGTGTGTGGCGGCCTGCGCGGTCTGCGCCAGTTGAGCGACGATCAGCGGGTGTCGCGGGTTGATGGGCACCACTGACGTGCCGACCCCGAGCCCGGGTACGGCAGCGCCGACCAGCGCCGCCAGAGAGATGGCGTCGTAATTCAGCTGTTGAGCGAGCCAGACCTTCTGCACGCCGAGCTCGTGAGCCCGTCTGGCTTGCGCGATCACATCGTCGACCAGATTGACTGCATCAGGGCGTGGGATAAGTAGGACTCCGGCAGGCATGGTGCTGCCAACGCCCTCGAACCGTCAGCTATTCCTAACGATCGGAGGGCACCTCAGCGAAGCCCGGTTCCCCGCCATCGGCCACGGAATTGAACCGGATCCGCGTCTCGAGCCTCTCGTTGATATCGCGAACGGCCTGCTCGGGAAGCGCGGAGACGTCGAAGTTCTCTTGTATGCGGGACGGCGTTACGGATGCCGTCAACACCGCGGTGCCGCGCTGGATGCCCCACGCGAGAAGCACTTGCGCGGGCGTCTTTCCCACCTGGTCCGCGATCGAGACGATGAGTTCATCGTCGAGCAGTCGCGGTTCCAGTGCGTGGCCAAGCGATGCGAACGCCAGCAGGATGATTCCGTGCGCCGTGCACAGCTCGTGCAACTCCCACTGCGGGTGATAAGGGTGCGACTCGACTTCGATGACCGCCGGCACAATTCTTGCAGTCTCGACGATCTCGCGGGCCCGGTCCGCGTCGATGTCCGACAGACCAATTGCGCGTGAAAGACCTCGATCCACAAGGCCTTCCATGGCCGACCATGTCTCCTCCAACGTGATGCCTTCGTCGTAGATGACAGCTCCATCCGGGTGGCGCGGGTCTTGGTCATCCCCCGGCTGGAAAGCGAACGGCGTATGCACCAGGTACAGATCGACATGGTCGAGCCCGACCCGGTCCAGACTCTTCTGCAGAGCAGATGCGACCCGCTCCGGTCGATGGTTGTTGTTCCACACCTTCGTGGTGACGAACAGATCTTCTCGCCGAACAACTCTGTCGGCCAACAACTCTTTGATCGCCGCTCCCACCTCGGCTTCGTTGCGGTATCGCTCGGCAGCATCGAGGTGGCGGAAGCCCACTTCGACCGCGGTCTTGACCGCACCACGGGTCTTGGTGTTGTCGGACAGCGATGTGCCGAATCCGAGTGCCGGGATTTCGCCGCTACCATTGTTCAACGGGAACCGGCGTTGGCTCAGATCGTCGTTCGGTGCCATGGCTTTTCGGCCTCCTGGTTCCAGCCAACCCCGCTGGAACAATACGCCCGCGACCGGCCTCGGTAAAGAGAACGGCCTGGTGGTTGGTCGACTAGGTGCGCTTGGCGCGCAGTCGCTGCACCTGCCCGTAGGTGTCGATCGGACTCTGCAGCGCCAGCCCACCGTCGGCCAAGACGGTTTGCCCTGTGACCCAACCCATCTCGAGTACCGCGACAATCGCCTCGGCTACGTCGTCGGATTCACCTACCCGACCCAGCGCCGTTCGATGGCTCAGAGCATCGAGCCAACCCGGAAGCTGCTCGGCGCCGGCGAGCATCGGGGTTCGAGTGACCCCCGGCCCTACGGCGTTGACCCGGATGGCGTGCGGCCCCCATTCGCTTGCCGCTACCCGGACCAGCATGTCGACACCGGCTTTGGAGACGCAGTAGGCACCCATGTCGCGGTCGGCGACGGTGCCGCTGATGCTCGACACGGCGACAATTGAACCGCCGCTACCGTTGTCGATCATCGCCTGCGCGATCGCGCGCATCGTCAGCCAGGTTCCGGTGAGGTTGACATCGATCACGCGCTTCCAGTCAGCCGGATCCTGCGCGATCAACATGCCGGATGCGCCCATCGCGGCGCACGCCACCAAGCGGTCCGGCACCCCGGCCTTGGCCACCGTCTGCTCGAGAGCTGCGTTCACCGCGTCGGGATCGCTGATGTCGCAAGTGATGTCGCCGCCGCGCAGATCCCAGGTAACGACGTCGTGGCCGGCCTTGCGTAACCGCTCAGCGGCAGCGGCGCCGATACCTGATGCGCCACCGGTCACGATGGCACTCATCGCGCGGGCCCGATCAATTCGACGCGGACACCGTCCGGCGCTGCGACCACCGCCATATCGACCTGCTTTCGATCAGGTGCGGGGACGACGATCTGCCGGACCTCGTCGGCGAATCCCAAATCGGCCAGCCGACGAAGTGTCGGCTCTACGTCGCGACTCAACGAGACCAGAAAGAAGCCAGGCGCCGGGCCCGCAGCCGGCTCGCG
>CBAAAS010000424.1:0-3683 GCA_964658855.1 uncultured Mycobacterium sp. | reverse complement strand
CGATACGAGACAGCTCCCTTTGCCGCAGCCCCCTCCTGTACGAGTGGTGCAAACAGTGTTGCGGACTGCCTCGGCGTAGCTATCCACCCGTTGCGGACCATATCGCGTGTAAGCGACTTGACCTCAACTCCAGAATCTAGAAGGTGTCGACCTTCTCGATGCTGACGAACATGCCGTGGCCGGTGTGCTGGTTGGTGAACCGGGTACCGCTTTCGGTGGCGGCGACCGTCCAGCCGGCTGCGTCGTAGGTCAGGTAATCGATTGTCACAGTGGGGATATCGCCAAGGTTACCCAGCACCCATTGCACGTCGCCGTTTGCGGTGATGTTGACTCCGTTGGTCCGCTCGCCCTCTTGCATCGGCGAATTGGCGAACTGCGCCTCGCAGCCGACGCTGTCACTGTCGATCTGGCAGCGGGTCTGGCCGGACTTGGTCTCGATGAAGACGTGCCCACTCTGGTCGGGCGGCAACGGAATTGCGCCGGCGGGCGGGTTGCCGCTGGAGGGAGCGGGGCCCGACGGGCTCGGCGAGGGGATCGACGGCTTGGCTTTCGGAAACGACGGCTCGGTGGGTCCCGCGTTCGGCGAAGCCACCGGGTTGCCGTGCGTGGTCGAGTGGCATCCGCTGAGCAGGGCAGCGCTGAGCATCAGACCGGCCAGCAGCCGGCCGCCTGTTTTTGGGGTCTCGATTTCACGCGGAAACATCGCAAATCAAGGGTACGCACGCGGCGCCGCAAGCGACGGCATGACGCGCCCGCGAACCCGTCACAGGTGACCCGTCAGGCCGGCGGAAAACCTCCTGTGGCGACCGGGCCCCAGCGGCGCGGCGTCACCCGGATCACGCACTTGCGCTGGCTCAGCATTGCGCTGCGGTACTCGTCCCAGTCGGGATGCTCACCGGCGATCGCGCGGTAGTAGTCGACCAGTAACTCGACCGCGTCGGGCAGATCGATCACCTCGGCGTCCCCGTCGATCTGCACGTACGCGCCATTGAACTCGTCGGAGAGCACGACCAGGCTGGCCTCGGGAGTACGCCGGATGTTGGCGCTCTTGGCGCGCTGCGGATAGCTCGCGATCACCAACCTGCCCTGCTTGTCGACGCCGCCGGTCACCGGCGAACTCTGCAGTGAGCCGTCCGCGCGAAAAGTGCTCAGCACCATCCGATGTCGCGGTCGGACGAAATCGAGCAACTCGGAAAGGCCGACTTCCTCAGCCGTCGCAATTTTGGGAGCCATGAGACCAACGTAACCGGACGCGATCAGTCAGTGGTGATCAGCGCCTGCGCCGCCGGGCCGAACATCGTCTGCTTGATGGCGCCCAGCGTGCCCTGGTCCTTGCCGTTGAGCGGGCGCAGCAGGTCGACGGCCGCAGCAGTCACCGCGCCCTCGCCCGCGACCGCATCGACGATGCCCAGGCTCACCGCGTCGTCGCCGCCGAAGCGTCGCCCGGTGGTCATCGAAGCGACGGCTGCCTGCGGCGCGAGCTTGGCCTGGATCAGTGCGGCCATTCCCGGCGTGAACGGGATACGGATGTCGACTTCGGGGAAGCAGAAGTAGCCGCGGTCCGAGCGCATCACCCGAAAGTCATGCGCCAGTGCCAACATTGCCCCCGCGCCGAACGCGTGGCCGACCACCGCCGCCGAGGTCGGGATCGGCAGGGTGAGAAATCGCGCCAGCATGCCCTGCACCTTCCCGACGTAGGACTGCGTCTGATCGCCGTGCGCCATCAGCCAATCCAGGTCCAGGCCGTTGGTGTAGAACTTGCCGCCGCCGGTGGTCACCAGTCCCTGGGCGTCCGAGCCGACCACGTCATCGAGGTGGGCGTCGACTTGGTCGAGAAACTCTGGCGAGAAACGGTTCTCGTCGTCTCCCAGGTCCAGCACGGCAATCTTGTCTTCGTAGCTCAGGCTGAGTCCCACGATGTTTTCCCTTTCTTCAGAGGCGGTGGCCCCACGTCAAGGACCGCACGTACCGCTGCCCGCAGATGTTCTCGGGCAGTTGGATTGGCCCACCGGTCGCGGCGCAACACGATGGCGGTGGGTAGGTCGACGATGCAGGTGGTGATCGTGTCGACGGCGCTTGCGTCTTTGCGGTCCCAGAGGTTGACCGCGAGCCGGATCATCAGGCCGACCAGCAGCCGTTGGAGATCGCGCAGCTCGGCGGCGACACCGTCCGGCAGATCCGAATCCAGCAACTCCTCGCGGGACACCGTCCACAGCACTTTCGAGGAGTTCGGATACTGCTCGGCGAACACCACCGGCGCATCGGCGGCGGCGATCACCGCAGCCCGCGGTGCCTGCGGCCCGGTCGCCGACAGCGCCTGATCGACCAGAGCGTTTTGCACGTCGAGGAATCGTCGGCCGGCCCGCAACCAGGCGCGGCTCATCAGGCCCGAGCGCGACCCGAACGTGTGGTACAGAGCGCCGTTGGAGACACCGATGGCGCCGCTGATCGCGCGGATGGTGACTGCGGCGGGGCCGGACGTCACCGTCAGCGACTCGACGGCGTCCAGAACCCGGTCAGGTTCGTAGACGCGAGGGCGGGGCACCCCCGAACAGTAACAGAGCGTCTGCTCTGTTACTCCGCTACCGGCTCCGGAACGTCAGCGCTGGGCTCGCCGAGTGCCGCGGCCGCGGCGCCCACGTGGTTGCGGACCAGGTACCAGCCACCGATCAGAGCTGGGACGGCGGCGATCAGCGCCGCGATGACCCACGGGCCCTTCTCGGGGTCGAGTGCCATCAGGACCAGCACCCCCAGCAGAAATACCAGGGTGACGTAGCCGCTGTACGGCGCCAGCGGCATCCGGAAACTCGGCCGCTCAGCGTCTCCGGCCTGGGCCATCCGGTACAGCCGCAGTTGGCACGCCACGATCGTCCCCCACGCCGCCAGGACGCCGATCGCCGCGATATTCAGCACGATCTCGAAGGCCTCGCTGGGTGTGATCGCATTGAGCACCACACCGAGCAAGCCGATCGTGAAGGTCAACAGAATTCCGCCGTAGGGCACACCGTTTTTCGACATCCGTGCGGTGAACTTCGGCGCGCTGCCGTTCACGGCCATGGATCGCAGGATGCGGCCGGTGGAGTACAGCCCGGCGTTGAGACTCGAGAACGCTGCGGTGAGCACCACCACGTTCATCAGGCTGCCGGCCCCACCGAAACCGACGTGCGAGAAGAACGTGACGAACGGGCTCTCGTTGTGCTTGTAGTCGGTGTAGGGCAGCAGCAATGCCAACAGGGCAACAGAGCCGACATAGAAGATCGCGATCCGGACCACCACCGAGTTGATCGCGCGCGGCATGATCTTCTCCGGTTCCGCCGTCTCTCCGGCAGCCGTGCCGACCAATTCGACTGCGGCGTAAGCGAAGATCACCCCGGAGGTCACGAGCACCACCGGCAGTAGGCCGGTCGGGAAGAACCCGCTGTGGTGGGACCACAGGCTGGGTCCGGTGACATTCCCGTCGACCTTGAACCTGCCGAGCAGGAAGATGCTTCCGACGACCAGGAACGTGGTCAGCGCGACCACCTTGATCAGCGCGGCCCAGAATTCCAGCTCGCCGAAAGCCTTGACCGAGATCATGTTCACCGACACCACCGCAATCAGTGCCACCAGCGCGATGGCCCACTGCGGTATCGCCTGCAGCGCTCGCCAGTAGTGGAAATAGTTCGCGATCGCGGTGGAGTCCA
>CBAAAS010000423.1:0-3683 GCA_964658855.1 uncultured Mycobacterium sp. | reverse complement strand
TCGAGTTTCTCGAAGGCCGCCAGCGTCGCCTCGCGCCCGAAGGTGCCACGGATCAGAATCAGGTCGCACAGAATCGGGTTGTCGCGGAATGTCTGACGCATCTTGCGGGCGTGATCACGCAGGGAGTCCCGCCAGTCGCGGCCCTCGATGAACGGTGTGGCGAAGTCATACTGGCCCAGCGCGCGGTCGGTCATCGCGTTGAGCAGATCGTCCTTCTTGCGGAAGTACCAGTAGATGCTCGTCACGCCCACGTCGAGGTGCTTGGCCAGCAGCGGCATGCTCAAGCCATCGACCGCCACCTCGCCGGCCACTTCGAACGCACCGTTGATGATCTCGTCGACGCTGATGGATCCGCGTTCACGCCGTTGCCGCTTGTCCGCGACGGCCTGCCTCACCAATTCGGGTTACCTCCGTGCACTGTAGCCATGCGTTATGGCGGGTTATGGTAACAAATATCGTAAGGCTTCTGGTAGGACCCGCAGTCGCGCACGACGGCGGTATCACGCAGTAAGCAGTGGTGCCATCCAGGTCAATTCGGCGGGAAGTTGCGAGCTCCAGAACGACGCGTCGTGGCCGCCCGGAGAGAATCCGCCCGCCGGTGGGTGGGGTAATTGCCCGATGAACTGCTTGGTGGCGCCGTAGAACGGGTCGCTGTTGCCGCAGTCCACCCGGATCGGGATGGATGCCAGGGCGGGCATCCCGAAGACCGAGTTCGCCCCAAAGTCGTCGGCGCCGTCGAAGGCGCCCGGGGCAGCGGCCCCCGACGACATCCACAGCGCCGGGCTCACCGCGCAGATCGCCGCGGTGCGGGCCGGCCCGAGTCGGCCGCCGAGCAACAGGGCGCCGTAACCCCCCATGGACCAGCCCAGGAAACCGACCCGGGACGTATCCAGTCCCTGGCCGCCGAGCATCGGGAGGAGCTCGTTGAGCACCATCGCGCCGCAGTCTTCGCCGGAAGCCCTTTTGTGCCAATAACTTCCGCCACCGTCGACGGCAACGACAGCGAACGGTGGCAGTCCGGCGGCGACCGCCTGGGCCAGCCCCTGCTCGACGCCGCCCTCCATCACGGTGGCCGCGCTGCTTCCTTTGCCATGCAGCGCGATGACCGGACGCAGCGGTCGGCTCTGGCCCGGCGGGCGGGCGATCGCCCAGTTCGTGGCGACACCGCCGCGCGCTGCCGACACGAACGAACCGGTCACCATCGTCGGGGCGACCGGCGGATCGAGCGGCGCCGGCGGCGCCAGCGGTAGCCCGGTGCCGGTCATCACGACCGGCGGGTCCACCGGAGGCCGGCCGGGGAGCAAACGGTCCACCGCGTAGGCGCCCAGCGCCCCGGCGGCAGCGCCGGTGCCCAGGCGCAGCACAGCGCGTCGACTCATCTCCGGCATGCGGCTCATCATAAAGCGCCGCCAGAGGTCCCAGACCTGCCGCGCGACTCTGGTGGATTGGCCGAAAGCCCGATGCGGCTCCATTCTGGCTGGCACCATGACCTAGGTGACAGCAGCAGTGGCTCCCGAGGGAGCCTTCGCTCCCGAGAGGGCCGTCGCCGCGTCAGCCGTCGCCCCGCCAGCGGCCGTTGTCGCTCCCAAGGCGGTCGTGGTTCCCAAGGGAGCCGTCACCCCCAAAGGCGAACGCCGCCGGTACGCGCTGGTGAATGCGGCGGCCGAACTGCTGCGCGAAGGCGGTTTCGAGGCGGTCCGGCACCGTGCCGTGGCGCGCCGCGCGGGCCTCCCACTGGCCTCGACCACCTACTACTTCTCCAGTCTCGACGATCTGATCGCCAGCGCGGTCGCGCACATCGGGATGCTGGAAGTCGCCCAGCTGCGGGCACAGGTGGCCACGCTGTCCCGACGTCGCCGCAGCGCCGACAAGACGGCCGACCTGCTAGTGGAACTACTGGTCGGCCGCGAATCCGAACCACGCCTGGCGGAACAGTTGATATCCCGCTACGAGCGGCACATCGCCTGCGCCCGGCTACCCGGGCTGCGCGAGATTCAGCGCCGCACCATGCGTCAGCGGGTCGATGCCGTCGCCGACGTGATCGAACGCTCCGGCCGATCGGTGCGCCCGGAACTCGTCTCCGCGTTGATCTGCACGATCGACGGCGCGGTGGTGTCGGCGTTGGTCGACGAGCGTCAGGATCCGTGCGCGGTTGCGCGCACAACCGTGATCGATGTCATTGACGCGGTGGCGCCGTTCGACCGGCGGCCCGTGCACATCTAACTCACCTGCGGGACGATCGTGTTTGCCAGTTCGAGGTCGTCGGACCGATCCTGATCGGTCCAAGTGCCTGCGTGACTCGTCTCTACCGACATGCTGATCACCAGTCCGTCTTTCACCGCCACGAGGCTTTCGTTAGGCCCGAACCAATACGCGTCAAAGCTGAGGCCGGCAATTCGGTTCCGCGGCTCGATCACACCGAAGTGATTGATGGGCGCCGTGGGGTCGGTTGGCACGGGGAAGATCGCGACGCCCACCGATCGGGTGTCGCCGGTGTAATAGCACGCGTCGTCGCCCACTCGCCTCGGTGGAGAGTCGCGGGTGAGCTGCCGTTGGGCGTTGTCACCGACATACTTCTTCGCCACCGCCGGCGTGAGCAGGTCGCACGGTTGCTGCGTTGCTGTCGCGATTGAAGGCGTCGCGCCCGCAACACTGCTCAGGCCGGTGACGGCTACGCCGCTCGACAGCAGGACCCCGGCGATGATCCGAGCGATGGTCTTGGTCATATCGCGCTCCTTGGACCGATGTTCATCTGCCGCCTTCGTGGTCACGCGGATGCGACCAGTGCAGATCCGGTCACGCACAGTGTGCGGCGGGCGACTTGGCGGATTCTTAATACCGCCACGTCGGGCTAGCCCTCAAGTTGTTGGCGGATCGCGCTCAGCCCGCGCTGCGCTTCGTCGAGAAGGGCGGCGACCTGCGCGACGCGGGCACGTAAGTCCTCGGTATCGGCCTGTGGAGCAGACCGACGGCGGCGTGCGGGTACGGCGTCGGACGGCAAGGTCGGCGTGACGATGTAGCCGGTCGCGTAATCGCCGTAGATGGTGACGTCTTCGGGTCGGTGGTACCAGAACAGCCCGACGTATGCACACAGCACGGCGTCGACGGGATCCTCGTCGCGGTCGAGTTGCACTGGCCGCGTGGCTACTTCGACCCGCTTGCGCAGTTCAACCCAGGACATGTTGTGGTTGACCCGCAGCCGTGGTGTGGCATTGTCGAGCCCCTCGATGAGCGTCATCAGCTGCAGCAGCTCATGCTGACGCGATTCGAACGAACCCTTCTTGTATTTCAGGATTTTTTCCAGACCGAACAACGCGATGGTCGCCGGGTGGGGGTACACCTCGATCGCCCGCCGCGACGAACTCGACGCCGGATCCATGTCGAGCCTCAGAGTGGTCGCGATGCGGGCTGCGCGTGGACGGGTGAGCGCGGAGTTGCCGGTGTTGGCCGGGTGGGCGCCGGCATCGAACCCGCGGAAGTCGCGGTTGAGCGCTGCCTCGCAGGGCCGAGACCCGGTCGGATTGTTGACGACCAGCGGCGCATCGATGGCCACCAGGCAGTCGTCGCTGACATAGGGCTCGATCGCCGTCGCGATGCTCTCATCGTCGTGCGCGGCCCCGACGTGCAACAGCCGGCCACCGGCATCGACGACGGCGACACCGGTGTTGTTCTTCTCGCCCCAG